>NZ_JBVJWR010000011.1:0-9406 GCF_055602235.1 Streptomyces sp. NPDC037410
CCGTCGAGCGCATGATGCGCGACGCCAAGATCACCCAGATCTACGAGGGCACCAACCAGGTCCAGCGCATCGTCATGGCCCGCAACCTCCCGTAACCACCAGCCTCTCGAAAGGAGACAGGCCGTGACCCTGAAGATCGCTGTCTGTGTGAAGTACGTCCCCGACGCGACCGGCGACCGCGGTTTCGCCGACGACCTGACGACCGACCGCGAGGCCGTCGACGGGCTGCTCTCGGAGCTCGACGAGTACGCGGTCGAGCAGGCCCTGCGCATCTCCGAGGAGTCCGACGACGCCGAGGTCACCGTCGTGACGGTCGGCCCGGACGACGCCAAGGACGCGCTGCGCAAGGCGCTGTCGATGGGCGCCGACAAGGCCGTCCACGTCAACGACGAGGACATCCACGGCTCCGACGTCATCGCCACCTCCGCGATCCTGGCCAAGGCCCTGGAGAAGACCGGCTTCGACCTGGTCGTCTGCGGCATGGCCTCGACCGACGGCACGATGGGCGTCCTGCCCGCGCTGCTCGCCGAGCGCCTGAGCCTCCCGCAGGTCACGCTGCTCTCGGAGCTCTCCGTCGAGGACGGTCTCGTGAAGGGCCGCCGCGACGGCGACGCCGCGACCGAGCTCCTGGAGGCCCCGCTGCCCGCCGTCGTCTCGGTCACCGACCAGTCCGGCGAGGCCCGTTACCCCTCCTTCAAGGGGATCATGGCCGCCAAGAAGAAGCCGGTCGAGGAGCTGGACCTGGACGACCTGGACATCGACGCCGACGAGGTCGGCCTCGCCGGGTCCTGGACCCTGGTCGACGCCGTGGCCGCCCGCCCGGCCCGCACCCAGGGCACGATCGTCACGGACGAGGGCGACGGCGGCAAGCAGCTCGCCGCCTTCCTCGCCACCCAGAAGTTCATCTGATCCACCGTCACCCCACCTCAGGAGCAAGGAATCATGGCTGAGATCCTGGTTCTCGTGGACCACGCCGACGGTGCGGTCCGCAAGCCGGCCCTCGAACTGCTGACCCTGGCCCGCCGCATCGGCGAGCCCTCGGCGGTCGTCCTCGGCGCCGGCGAGGCCGCCGCCTCGATCGCCGCCACGGCCGGCGAGTACGGCGCCGCCACCGTGTACGTCGCGGACGGCGCCGAGTTCACCGAGCAGCTCGTCGTCCCGAAGGTCGACGCGCTCACCCAGCTCGCCCAGGAGAAGGGGGCGGCCGCCGTCCTGGTGACCTCCTCCGGCGAGGGCAAGGAGATCGCGGCCCGCGTCGCGCTCCGGCTCGGCTCCGGTCTGATCACCGACGCCGTGGAGCTGGAGGCCGGTGACAAGGGCCCCGTCGCCACGCAGTCCGTCTTCGCCGCCTCGTACCAGGTGAAGTCCACGGTCTCGCACGGCGTCCCGGTCATCACCGTCAAGCCGAACTCCGCCGCCCCGGAGGCCGCTCCGGCCGCGGGCGCGGTCGAGAACGTCACCGTCGCCTTCACCGGCAACGCCGCCAAGGTCGTCTCGCGCACCCCGCGCGTCTCCACCGGCCGCCCCGAGCTGACCGAGTCCGCGATCGTGGTCTCGGGCGGCCGCGGCGTCGGCGCGGCCGAGGGCTTCGCGGTCGTCGAGAAGCTGGCCGACTCGCTCGGCGCGGCCGTCGGCGCCTCCCGCGCCGCCGTGGACGCCGGCTGGTACCCGCACTCCAACCAGGTCGGCCAGACCGGCAAGCAGGTCTCGCCGCAGCTGTACGTGGCGGCGGGCATCTCCGGCGCCATCCAGCACCGGGCCGGCATGCAGACCTCGAAGACGATCGTCGCGGTCAACAAGGACCCCGAGGCCCCGATCTTCGACCTGGTCGACTACGGCGTGGTCGGCGACCTCTTCGAGGTGCTGCCGCAGCTGACGGACGAGATCGGCGCGCGCTGACCTCACACAAGAGGGGGCGGGTGGCACTCTGTGCCACCCGCCCCCTTCGTCGTGCTCGCGCTCAGTACCAGCCGTCGAGCGGGACCTCCTCGCAGAGCCGGACGACCGGCCTGCGTCCGGAGGAGCCGTTGCCGGAGAGCTTCACCCGGACCCCGGGGCGCACCGCGTGCAGCGGTCCGTCGACCCGGCAGCGGACGACGAAGCCCTCCGTCATGTGGACCGGCCAGAGGTCGGCGTCGGCGGCGGCGACCCCGCGCCGTACGGATATCACGCCCTCGCCGCCGCTGAGTTCGGGGGCGAGTTCGGTCGACCCGCAGGTCGGACAGAGCAGGCGCTGGAAGGTGGTGGTGTGGCACCAGCGGCAGCGCTGGAAGTACAGCTCGGAATCGGGGGCCGACTCGTCGGCCTGGACGGCGGTCCCGCTCCTCATTCCCGTGTGGAACACGATGCCTTCTCCTTGCACTCGGCGGCTCGACCGTGCATGGAGACAAGATATGGCACTGAGTGCCATCAAATAAAGACCTGAGTTCCCTCAATTAGAGATACTGAGAACCCTGTGGCCCTTCTGTGACCCTCAGCCCTCGCCGAGGCTCGACTCCACCTCGCGCACCACGCGCCACATGGGGGTGGACCGCTTGGTGATCACCACGACGACGTCCTCGGCCTCCTCGGCCGGCGCGTCCGCGGCCTGGCCGCCGGCGGTCCAGGTGGACCGCACGAACTCCAGGGCGCCGTCGACCTCCGCGAGGGCGTCGCCCTCGCCGCCCGAGCGCAGCCAGTGCCGCAGGGCGTGGTTGTGGGCGGCGACCACGGCCGCCGCGACGACGTTGGCGCGCAGGGTGCCGTCCCTGCGGTCGGCCCAGCGGGTGCGCAGGTAGTCGCCGAGGGTCTTCTCGTACCGCCAGACCACCGACAGCTCGTACGTGCGGAGACCGGCCACCTCGCGGGTGAGCCGGTAGCGCTGCACGGAGAAGGTGGGGTTCTCGGCGTACATCCGCATGACGAGCCGGGCGGCGTCGCAGACGCGGACGACCGGGTCGTCGGAGTCGGCGCTCGCGGCGAGGAAGCGGGTCATGTCGGCGAGGCACTGCTCGTGGTCGGGGAAGACCACGTCCTCCTTCGACGGGAAGTACCGGAAGAAGGACCGCCGGCCGACGCCCGCGAGGGTGACGATGTCGTCGACGGTGGTCTGCTCGTAGCCCCGCTCCAGGAAGAGCTGGAAGGCCGCGGCGATGAGGGAGTCCCGCATCGCGGGCTTCGTGGTGTTCGACGACGCTGTTCCCATGGCCCGAACCTAACACTCGGAGGGGCCCTCACGGCACTTGGTGCCGGAAGAATCCGGCACCGAGTGCTGTGATGGGGGTACGGAGGCTCAGCGGGCGCTCATCCGGAGCGCGCCGTCCATCCGGATCGTCTCGCCGTTGAGGTAGTCGTGCTCGGCGATCATCGTCACGAGCCGGGCGTACTCCTCCGGGCGCGCGAGGCGCTGCGGGAAGGTGACGCTCGCGGCGAGACCGGCCCGGACGTCCTCGCCGAAGCCGGCCATCATCGGGGTGTCGACGATGCCGGGGGCGATGGTGACGACCCGGATGCCGAACTGCGCGAGGTCGCGCGCGGCGGTGACGGTCATCCCGGCGACGCCCGCCTTGGACGCGGCGTACGCGATCTGCCCGACCTGTCCCTCGAAGGCGGCGATGGAGGCGGTGTTGACGACGAGGCCACGCTGTCCGTGCTCGTCGGCGTCGTGGCGGGCGATGGCCTCGGCGGCGAGCCGCATCACGTTGAAGGTGCCCAGCAGGTTGACGTTGAGCACCGTACGGAACAGGTCGAGGTCGTGGGGTCCCTTGCGGCCCAGGATGCGGGCGGAGGGGGCGATGCCCGCGCAGTTCACGGCGAGCCGCAGCTCGGCGCCGTCGGCGTCGATCGCGGCGAGCGCCTCGCGGACCTGGCCCTCGTCGGTGACGTCCGCGGCGAGCAGCCGGACGCCCTCGGGCAGCTCCCCTGCGGCGGCCACGGCCTTGTCGAGGTCCAGGCCGTAGACGGTGGCGCCACGGGCGGCGAGCGCGGCGGCGGTGGCGGCGCCGAGGCCGGAAGCGGCGCCGGTGACGAGAGCGGCGGAGCCGGCGATGTCCATGGAACTCCTCGTTCGTGTCGTGCGGGTGCGACCCTGCCGCCGGGTTGGCCGCCGGATCGGGCGCGTGCCCGCGTCAGGACCGCGCGGTCCGCGCGATCTGCGCCGCCCACCATAGAACCGCAGGCCGCGCCCCTGGAAGGGGAGGCCGGGGCCCGCGCGGTGTGGTGACGGTCGCCGACACGGGTGCCGCGGCGCGGGCGCCGGCCGCCCGGCCGGAGGGCCGGGTCCTCTTCGCCGAGCTGTACGACGGCCCGGGCCGTCTCGACGCCCCGCGGGCCGGTTCCCCGGCCCTCCTCGTCGGCCATGCCGCGCACGGGCGCGTCGCCGATTCGGCGCCGAGGAGGGCCGGGCGCCCGAAGCGGTCGCTCTGCCGTCAGAAGGGCTTGGTCGGCAGGTACTTGCCGTCCAGGGTGATGACCGCGCGCTCGCCGCCCTCGGGGTCGGCGACCTTCTTCACGTCCAGCCTGAAGTTGATCGCGGAGATGATGCCGTCGCCGAACTGCTCGTGCACGAGCTCCTTGAGCGTGGTGCCGTAGACCTGGAGCATCTCGTAGAAGCGGTAGACGGTCGGATCGGTGGGGACGGCGCCGTCGAGGGAGCCGCGGGTGGGGATCGTCTGGAGGAGGCGCGCCGCGTCCTCGTCGAGGCCGAGGAGCTCGGCGACGGCGCGGGCGGAGTCCGCCGGCAGGGCGTGCTGGCCGAGGACGGCGGCGGTGGTGAAGGCGACGGAGAGGCCGGCGGCGTCCGCGATCCGCTGCCAGCTCAGGTCCTTGCGGGTCTTGGCGTCGACGGCGGCGATCGCGAGGGCGCGGCGGGCGGTGGGGTCGAACTGGGCGTGCACCATGAGAGGTACGTCCTTCTTCCTTGAGGGTGGGTGGGGTCAGGCGGCGAGCACGGGGCTCGCGGTGGCGGGGAGCTCCTCGACGGTGCCGTCGGCGATGTCGAAGACCCAGCCGTGCAGCCGCACTTCGCCCGCGGTCAGGGCGCGGGCCACCGAGGGGTGGGTGGCCAGGTTCGCCAGCTGCGCGGCGACGTTCTCGCGGACCAGGGCGGCCACGTCGACGGTCCCGGCGGCCGCGTCGGCCGTGCCGGCGGCCGCGTCGGCCGTGCCGGCGGCCGCGTCGGCCGTGCCGGCGGCGGCGCGGGCGAGGGAGGCGTCGGCGTGCCGCAGCCAGGCGGCGACGGCGGGCGCGGCGCTCAGGTCGTGGCCCTCGGCGAGCGCGGTCATCGCGCCGCAGGCGGAGTGCCCGCAGACGACGATGTCCCGTACGCCGAGGACGGTGACGGCGTACTCCACGGCGGCGGTGACACCGTCGCCGCCCGGGGCGTGGGCGGGGACGAGGTTGCCGGCGGTCCGGATCACGAAGAGCTCGCCCGGATCGGTCTGGGTGATCAGCTCCGGCACGACCCGGGCGTCCGAGCAGCCGATGAACAGCGTCCCGGGCCGGTGGTCGGTGGCCAGGCGGGCGAAGAGGCCGGCCTTGGCAGGGAAGACCTCCCGCTGGAAGCGGGCGATTCCCTCGGCGAAGTGAGGCATGTCCTCACCGTGCCCGACCCGCACCCATAGTGTCCAAGACCTGCCATCGATGTCTGCCATAGATGCCATCTATAGTCAGCCCCATGCAGCCGGAACTCCGCCATCTCCGCTATCTGCTCGCCGTCGCCGAGCACGCGAACTTCACCCGCGCCGCCGAGGAGCTCCACATCTCCCAGCCGACGCTGTCCCAGCAGATCCGGCAGCTGGAGAAGGCGCTCGGGGCGCAGCTCCTGGACCGCACCGGCCGGACCGTGCGCCTCACGGACGCCGGGGAGGCCTACGCGCGCTACGCCCGGCGGGCGCTGCGGGACCTGGCGGCGGGCGAGCGGGCGGTGCTCGACGTGCACGACCTGTCCCGGGGTCACCTCCGGCTCGCGGTCACGCCCACCTTCACCACGTACCTCACCGGTCCCCTGGTCGCCGGCTTCCACACCCGCCACCCGGGGATCACCGTGGACGTGCGGGAGCTGCCGCAGGAGCGCATCGAGGCCGACCTGCTCGCCGACCGGCTCGACCTCGGCATCGCCTTCCACGGCGAGCACCTCCCGGGCGTCGAGGCCGCGGAGCTGTTCACCGAGACCCTCGGCCTCGTCGTCGGCCCCGGCCACCCCTTCGCGGGCCGTACGGAGCCGGTACGGGCCGAAGAACTGAACGACCATCAGCTCGCGCTCCTGAGCCGGGACTTCGCGACCAGGCTGCACATCGACGCGTACGTCTCCGAGCACCGCGTCCGTCCCGCGATCGCGGTGGAGGCCAACTCGGTGACCGCGCTCACCGAGATCGTCCGGCGCACCGCGCTCGCGACCGTCCTGCCGGACGCCGTCACCCTGGACCACCCCTGGCTGATCCCGGTGCCGCTCTCCCCCGCGCTGCCGTCCCGCTCCGTCGCCCTCCTGCGGCGCGCGGCCGGCTACCGCAGCGCGGCGGCCGGGGCCTTCGCCGACCTGGCCGCGCGGTGGGGGGAGGAGGTCCCGGGTCAGCCGATCGGATGACCCGGGGGTCCACCGATGCGGGCGCCGGGTGCAGCCGGGACGACGACGGCCGGCGGCAGGGTACGGCACCAGGATGGGGAACAGAGCGGCCGCGGCTCTCCGACGGCCCCCGCGGTTCCCCGAGTCCACTTGGAGCAGATCCCATGAAGCACGTGAAGAAGGCCACCTCGCGCACCCGTGTCGTGACCGGTGGCGCGATCGTCGCCGCCCTCGCCCTCGGCGGCTTCGGGGCCTACTCCGCGAGCGCCACCGGCGAGGAGACGGCGGCCGCTCCGGCCGCCGCCAAGGCCGACGCCAAGAACACGAACACGACCGGGTCGACGCACCTGACGATCGAGGCGGCGACGAAGGCCGCGCAGGCGACGCTCGACGCCGCGGAGAAGGAGAACCAGCGGGTCTCCGTCGCGGTCGTCGACCGCAACGGCAACACCATCGTCACCCTGCGCGGTGACGGCGCGGGCCCGCAGTCCTACGAGTCGGCCGTGAAGAAGGCGTACACCGCCGTCTCCTGGAACGCGCCGACCCTGAAGGACATCCCCGGCACCCTCTTCCTCGCCGGCGGCGCCCCCGTCACCGCCAAGGGCGCCCCGATCGCGGGCATCGGCGTCGCCGGCGCCCCGTCCGGCGACCTGGACGAGAAGTTCGCCCAGGCCGGCGTCGCCACGCTCGACAAGTAAGCCCCAGGGCAGGCGCCCGCGTACGAGGAAACCCGCCATGAACGCGCTCGATCACACCCTTCTGGCGGCCGCCGCGCACGGTGACGCCGTCGCCGTCCGCGCGGCCCTCGACGCGGGCGCCCGCGTCGACGTCCGGGACCGGCACCGCCGCACCCCGCTGCTGCGGGCCGCCCTGCGCGACCACGTCCCCGTCGCGCGGGCGCTGCTCGCCGCGGGCGCCGACCCGAACGCCCAGGACGACCGGTCCGACAGCCCGTGGCTGGTCACCGGCGTCACCGGCAGCGTCGCCATGATGCGTGCCCTGCTCCCGGCGGGCCCCGACCTGAGACTGACCAACCGGTACGGCGGCACCTCGCTCATCCCCGCCGCGGAACGCGGCCACGTGCCGTACGTCCGCGCCGTCCTCGACGAGACCGCGATCGACGTCGACCACGTCAACCGGCTCGGCTGGACCGCGCTCCTGGAGGCCGTGATCCTCGGCGAAGGCGGCGGCGCGCACCAGAAGGTCGTGGCCCTGCTCCTCGCGGCGGGCGCCGACCCCGGACTCCCCGACCCGTACGGCCGCACGGCCCTCCACCACGCCGACCGCCACGGCCTGACGGCCATCGCCGCGCTCCTCCGGAAGGCGGGCTCACCCAGACTCCTCCACGAGGCCGCCTGACTGCCGTCCCCGGCGAGCGGCGACCCGCTCACGGGTGGCGGTCCGCCGGCGGCCTGGTCGCTCCAGGCCGCCCTGACGGCGACCGCCGTCCTCGCGGCGGCAGCCGCTACGCGCGGGCGAGCCCCCGGCTGATGACCATCCGCTGGATCTGGTTGGTCCCCTCGAAGATCTGCATGATCTTCGCCTCGCGCATGTAGCGCTCGACCGGGAAGTCGCGGGTGTAGCCGTAGCCGCCGAGGACCTGGACGGCGTCCGTCGTGACCTTCATGGCCGTGTCCGTGGCGATCAGCTTGGCCGCGCTGGCCTGGCGGCTGAACGGGCGGCCGAGGTCGCGGCGGCGGGCCGCGTCCAGGTAGGTGGCGCGGGCCGCGTCGACCGCGGCGGCCATGTCGGCGAGGAGGAAGCCGAGGCCCTGGTGGTCGATGATCCGGCGGCCGAAGGTGGTGCGCTCGTTGGCGTACGCCACGGCGGCGTCGAGCGCGGCCTGGGCGAGGCCGGTGGCGCAGGCGGCGATGCCGAGGCGGCCGCTGTCGAGGGCGCTGAACGCGATCTGGAGGCCCTGGCCCTCGTCGCCGACGCGGCGGTCCTCCTCGATGAGGGCGCCGTCCCAGTACGCGGCGGTCGTCGGCACCGCCTGGAGGCCCATCTTGCGCTCGGGGACGCCGAAGCTCAGGCCCTCGGTGGCGCCGGGGGCGAGGAAGCAGGAGACGCCGTGGCTGCCGGGGGCGGTGCGGGCGAACAGGGCGTAGAAGTCGGCCTTGCCGCCGTGGGTGATCCAGGCCTTGGTGCCGGTGATCCGGTACCCGCTGCCGTCGTCCTGGCGCTCGGCCTTGCAGGTGAGGGCGGCGGCGTCGGAGCCGGCCTGCGGCTCGGAGAGGCTGTAGCCGCCGATGGTCCGGCCTTCGAGGATCGCGGGGAGCCAGCGCTCCTTCTGCTCCGGGGTGCCGAAGGTGTGCAGGGGGTGGCTGGCGAGGGTGTGGACGCTGGTGGCGACGGCGACGGCGGCCCAGCGCGCCGCGAGCTCCTCCAGGACCTGGAGGTACACCTCGTAGGGCTGGCCCCCGCCGCCGTACTCCTCGGGGTACGGGAGGCCGAGGAGCCCGGCCTCGCCGAGGGTGGCGAAGAGTCCTTCGGGATAGCTCTCGGCGGCCTCGTGCTCGTCCACCCGGGAAGAGAGCTCCTTGTCGGCGATCTCCCGGGTGAGGGCGATGAGGTCCGCTGCCTCGGGGGTGGGAAGCAGGCGGTCGACATCCATGGCGACTCCAGCGGCGCGCAAAGTGGTACTGGGGAAGGTACTGCAGTACCGCTGAGAGTAGCGCAGAAGGGTGCCGACGTAACCCCCCGGAACGCCGGCCTGGAATACTGACGAGGTGATCGAGACCTCCGCCGAAGCCCCCAAGCAGACGGGCCGCGGGGGGGGGGGGGGGGGGGGGGGGGGTGGGGGGGTGGGGGGGGGGGGGGGGGGGGGGGGGGGTGTTTCGGTGGCATGCTATAGACCCCCCCCCC
>NZ_JBVJWR010000011.1:9416-62312 GCF_055602235.1 Streptomyces sp. NPDC037410
GGGGGAGAGGAGGGGGGTGAAAACGGACCCCCGAGGAACGTATGCTGGGAAGGTGGGCGGGGGGAGAGAACCCTACGAAAAACCCCACAAGAACCCCCCCCCCCCCCCCCCGCGCCGCTCCGCCCTGTTCGAGGAGCTCGTCGCCCTCCTCGTCGGGGAGGGCTTCGCCCGGCTGACGCTCGACGACCTCGCCGCGCGTCTCCGCTGCTCGAAGCGGACCCTGTACGGCCTGGCCGGCAGCAAGGAGCAGCTGGTCCGGGCGGCGGTCGTGCACTTCTTCCGGCGGGCCACGGCCCGGGTCGAGGCGGTCCTCGCGGCGGCGACGGATCCGGCCGAGCGGCTCGCGGCCTATCTGCGGGCGGTCTCGGCGGAGCTCGCGCCCGTCTCTCCGGCGTTCTTCGACGACGTGGCGGCCTTCGAGCCGGCGGCCGAGGTGTACGAGCGGAACACCCGCGCGGCGGCGGGCCGGGTCCAGCAGCTCATCGAGGAGGGCGTGCGGGCCGGTGTCTTCCGCGAGGTGCACGTGACCTTCGCGGCCGACGTCATCTCCTCGGTGATGGTCCGCATCCAGCGGCGCCAGGTGGCCGCGGCGACGGGTCTCGCCGACGCCGAGGCGTACGAACAGCTGGCGGAGCTGCTGCTCAGCGGCCTCCGGAAGGCCTGAGACACCCCCAGAAACCACGCACGCCCGGCGCCGTCCCTGGCGGGACGGGGCCGGGCGTGGGCTGCCGGACGAGCCGGGCGCGCTACCGGGCGGCGTGCAGCGCGCGGTGGGCGGCGACCAGCTCCGCGTACCGCCGGCCGCTGGTCTTCACGGTGCGGCGCTGGGTCGCGTAGTCGACGTGGACGAGCCCGAAGCGCTTGTCGTAGCCGTAGGCCCACTCGAAGTTGTCGAGCAGGGACCAGGCGTAGTACCCGGCGAGCGGGGCGCCCTTGCGCAGGGCGCGGGCGCAGGCGGCGAGGTGCTCCTCCAGGTAGCGGGTGCGCTCGGGGTCGTGGACCTCGCCGCCGGGTCCCGCGGTGTCGGGGAAGGCCGAGCCGTTCTCGGTGACGTACAGCCTGGGCACGCCGTAGTCCTCGGTGAGCCGCAGCAGGAAGGCCTCAAGTCCGCCCGCGTCGATCTGCCAGTCCATGCCGGTGCGGGGCACCTCGGGGAGGCGGACCTCGCGGGCGTGCGGGACGGGGCCGGCCGGGTCGTCGGCGACGGTGACGGGGAAGTAGTAGTTGAGGCCGTGCCAGTCGAGCGGGGCCGCGATCAGCTCCGGGTCCCCGGGCCGCTCCGGGAGTTCGACGCCGTACAGCTCGCGCATGTCGGCGGGGAAGCCGCGGCCGTACACCGGGTCGAGCCACCAGCGGTTGGTGTGGCCGTCCATGCGGGCGGCGGCGGCCACGTCCTCGGGGCGGCTGCTCGCGGGGGCGACGGTGGAGTGGTTGGTGACGAGGCCGACCTGGGCGCCGGGGGCGGCGGCGCGGACGGCGGCGGTGGCGAGGCCGTGGCCGAGGAGCAGGTGGTACGAGGCGCGGACGGCGGCCGTGAGGTCGGTGAGGCCCGGTGCCATCCGGCCCTCCAGGTGGCCGATCCAGGCGGAGCAGAGGGGTTCGTTGAGGGTGGCCCACTGGGTGACGCGGTCGCCGAGGCGCTCGGCGACGACGCCGGCGTACGCGGCGAGGTGTTCGGCGGTGTCGCGGACGGTCCAGCCGCCCCGGTCCTGGAGGGTCTGCGGCAGGTCCCAGTGGTAGAGGGTGACGGAGGGGGTGATCCCCGCGTCGAGGAGGCCGTCGACGAGCCGGTCGTAGAAGTCGAGCCCGGCCTTGTTGACGGGCCCGTCGCCGCCGGGCACGACGCGGGGCCAGGCGACGGAGAGCCGGTACGCGTCGGTGCCGAGGCCCTTCATGAGGGCGATGTCCTCGGGCCAGCGGTGGTAGTGGTCGCAGGCGGTGTCGCCGTGGTCGCCGTGGTCGATCGCGCCGGGGACACGGGAGAAGGTGTCCCAGATGGAGGGGGCGCGGCCGTCCTCGGCGACGGCGCCCTCGATCTGGTACGCGGAGGTGGCGGTGCCCCAGGCGAAGGACGGGGGGAAGGCGGCGAGGTCGAGCGGTGCAGACACGGAAGTCCTTTCGGGCCGGGGGTTCGTCACTTGACCGCGCCCGCGGTGAGGCCGGTGACGAGGTAGCGCTGGAGGAGCAGGAACCCGGCGACGACGGGGACGCTCACCACGAGGGAGGCGGCCATCACCTGGTTCCAGTACACGTCGTTCTGGGTGGCGTAGCCCTGGAGGCCGACGGCGAGGGTGCGGGTGGTGTCGGTGGTCATGACGGAGGCGAAGAGGACCTCGCCCCAGGCGGTCATGAAGGCGTAGACGCCGACGGCGACGATGCCGGGGACCGCGGCGGGGACGACGACCCGGAAGAGGGCGCCGAGCGGGCCGCAGCCGTCGACCCTGGCGGCCTCGTCGAGGTCGCGGGGGACGGCGTCGAAGTAGCCGATGAGCATCCAGATGGAGAACGGCAGCGAGAAGGTCAGATAGGTGAGGATCAGACCGCCGCGCGAGCCGAAGAGCGCGATGCCGGTGGCGTCGCCGATGTTGACGTACAGGAGGAAGAGCGGCAGCAGGAAGAGGATGCCGGGGAACATCTGGGTGGAGAGCACGGTCACGGTGAAGACGCGTTTGCCGCGGAAGGCGTAGCGGCTGACGGCGTAGGCGGCGAAGACCGCGACGACAAGGGAGCAGACGGTGGCCGTGCCCGCGACGACCAGGGAGTTCACGAAGTAGTCGGCGAGCGGGACGGTCTGCCAGATGTCGGCGTACGGGCGGAGGGTGAGCCCGGAGGGGATCCACTGGAACTTCCCCGAGACGTCCGCGAGGGGTTTGAGGGAGCTGGAGACCATCACGTACACCGGCAGCAGGACGAAGCCGGTGAGGAGGGTGAGGAAGATCCGGCGGCTCCAGAGGAAGGAGCGGGGGGCGGCCATGGGCGAGCGGGGCTTCTTGTCAGCGGCCACCGGCGGCCTTCCTTTTCCGGGGGTCCCGGGTCGTGAGCAGCAGGTAGACGCCCGTGACGACGAGCAGGAACAGCAGGAGCAGCACCGACATCGCCGAGCCCGTGCCGAAGTTCCAGGTCTGGAACGAGGACTGGTAGATGTGCAGGGAGATCAGGTCGGCGGCTTCGGGGGCGGCCTTGCCGAAGAGCACGAAGGGGGTGTTGAAGTCGTTGAACGTCCACAGGAACAGCACGAGGACGAGGACCTGGTTGACCGGCCGCAGGGACGGCAGGGTGATGTGGCGGATCTGCTTCCACAGGCCGGCGCCGTCGAGGGCGGCGGCCTCGTAGAGCTCCCTCGGGATGTTCTGGAGTCCGGCCATCAGGACGAGGAAGGCGAACGGCCAGCCCTTCCAGACGGAGACGACGAGCAGGGTGACGAAGGCGTTGTCGCCGATGAGCCAGAAGGCGGGGCTGTCGCCGATGCCGAGCTGGTCGTGGAGGACGTGGTTCACCAGGCCGTTGTCCCGCTGGAACATGAACGCCCAGGTGATGACGGCCGCGTAGACCGGCAGGGCGTACGGGACGAGGAAGAGCGCGCGCAGGAAGCCGCGGCCGCGGAAGGTCTCCTGCATGAAGACGGCGGCCGAGGCGCCGAGGATCCAGCACAGGCCGACGGAGCAGAGGGTGAAGAGGCAGGTCGTCACGAACGACTTCAGGAGCGCCTGGCCGACCGGGGCGTCGAAGTCGACCGAGACGGCGTAGTTGCCGAGTCCGGACCAGGGGGCGGCCGTCCAGTCGCGGATGAAGAACTGGGTGAGCTCCTTGAAGCTCATGACGATGCCGATGAGCATCGGCACCAGGTGCACGAGGAGTTCGAGGAGGAGGGCCGGGAGGAGCAGCAGGTAGGGCAGTCCGCGGGCCCGGAGCCGCCCGGGGCGGCGCCTGCGCGGGGCCGCCCCGGGGGTGTGCCGCTGCCCGGTCGACCCGTGGGGCTTCTCGATGGCGGTGGTGGTCATGGTGGCGTCCGGGCTCACTTCTTGGGCATCTGCTGCTGGGCCTTGTCGAGCTTGGCCCGTACGGACTCGGTGGTGACGGGGCGTCCGGCGGCGGCGTCGGCGAAGAGTTCCTTGACGGCGGTGCCGACGACGGTCTCGAACTGGGACTCCTCTGGGACCTGCGGCAGGGCGGCGGCGCTGGTGGCGAGGGTCTGCTTGAGGACGGTGACGGTGGGGGTGTCGAAGGCGGGGTCCTGCTGGGCGGTCCTGACCGGGGGGATGGAGCCGTAGGCGCTGTTGAGCGTCTTCTGCTCCTGGTCGCCGGTCATGAACTTCACGAACTTCAGGGCGCCGTCCTTGTTCCCGGTGTTCTTGAAGACGGCGAGGTTGATGCCGGCGACCATGGAGTTGATCCGCTTGCCCTGTCCGGGGGTGCCGGAGGGGACGGGTGCGGGGGCGACGCCCCAGGCGTCGGGGCTCATGCCCTGGGCCTGGAAGGTGGTGCCGGGGGTCTGCCAGAGGACCATGGCGGTGCGATCCTTGGCGAAGTCGGCGAGGGACTGGTTCTGGGCGTACTCGGCGTTGCCGGGGGCGACGATCTTGTGGGCGGCCATGAGGTCGACGTACTGCTTGACCGCGGCGACGGCACCGTCGGAGGTGAAGTCGGCCTTGCCGTCGGGGGTGAAGAAGTCGGCGCCGTGCTGCTTGCCCATGACGAAGACCTGGTGGATGTTGTTGGCGAGGCTGCCGCCCTCGACGCCGATGGCGGACCTGCCGTCCTTGCTGAGCTTCTTGCCGTCGGCGATCAGCTCGTCCCAGGTGGCCGGCGGCTTCGCTATGCCGGCGTCCTTGAACATCTTCTTGTTGTAGTAGAGCGCGTAGGCCATGGAGTAGAGCGGGACGGCGGCCGGGTCCTGGCCGGTGGCGCCGGTGGAGCCGAGCGCGGAGTCCACGAAGCGGTCCTTGCCGCCGATGGCCTCGAAGTTCTTCGCGTCCCAGGGCAGCAGGGCGCCGGTGGACTGGAGCGAGGCGCTCCAGGTGTTGCCGATGTTGAGGACGTCGGGGCCCTGTCCCGAGGTGGCGGCGGTGAGGATCCGGTTGAGCAGGTCGGACCAGGGGATCACCTCCAGCTTGACCTTGATGCCCGTCTCCTTCTCGAAGCGGTCGAGTTCGGGCTGGAGGACCTTCTTGTCGACCTCCAGGCTCGCGCCCTGGTTGGAGGCCCAGTAGGTGAGGGTCTTGCCGCCGCCGGAGCCGTCGGCCGAGGAGCCGCCTCCGCACGCTGCGGCGGTGAGGGCGAGGGAGAGGGTGACGGCACCGGCGGCCGCGGCTCTGATTGTGCGCATGGCTCCTCATGACCCTTTCGGGAGGTGGCGGGGAGCTGGGGAGCGCGGGGTCCGTGGGGGTGTCCCGCGTTCAGGAGGTGAAGGCTCGGAGGGCCTCTCCCCGGCTTATTTCAGGACGTGAGTTAAACCTCAAGAGAAGGTCGCGTCAAGGGTCCTGGCAGCGGTATCTTGCGGTCAGGACTACTTCACCTGGGGGCCCAAGTGACCATGCGGAACGGCCGCACCGTGCGTGACCTGCGACGCGAGAACCGCACCGCCGTCCTCCAGCGCCTGTACTTCGACGGCCCCCTGAGCCGCTTCTCCCTGGGGCCCGCCACCGGACTGAGCTCCGGTTCCGTCAGCAACGTGGTCGCGGAGCTCGTCGCGGAGGGCCTCGTGGAGGAGGCGGGCAGCGTCGACTCGGCCGGCGGCCGCCCCCGCACGCTGCTGCGGATCACCCCCGGCAGCGGCTGCATGATCGGCGTGGACGTCGGCGAGACCCGCGTCCGGATCGAGCTCTTCGACCTCACCCTCACCGAACTCGCCCGCACCGAGCGCCCCTTGGCGGTCGACCGGCCGAACCCCCATGACCGGTACGAGGTCGGGGTCGTCGTCGAGCACGTGCGGGCGGGCATCGCGGAGGTGCTCCTGACCGCGGGCGTCCCCGCCGAGCGGCTGCTCGGCGTCGGCGTCGGCGTCCCCGGCATCGTCGCCCGTACGGCCGAGGAGGGCGCGGTCGTGCACGGCCAGACCATCGGCTGGGACGCGGTCCCGCTGGAGCGTCTGCTGCGCGGGAGCGTGGACCTGCCGGCCTCGGTGCCGTACTGGATCGACAACGGCGCCAAGACCCTCGGCCAGGCCGAGATGTGGTTCGGTGCCGGCCGGGGCGCGCGCAGTGCCGTGGTCGTGCTCTTCGGCTCGGGCGTCGGCGCCTGCGTGGTCACCGACCCGATGGGGCCCGGCCGGGCGCTCGAATGGGGCCATCTGACGGTACGGGTCCGGGGGCGCCGCTGCCGCTGCGGCGCCCGGGGCTGCCTGGAGGCGTACGCGGGCGCCGAGGCCCTGCTCGAACGCTGGCGCGAGGCGGGCGGGCGGCCCCCGGCGGGCGCGGACGAGGAGACGGCCCTGACCTCGATGCTGGCGGCCGCCTACCCGGCCGACGCGGGGAGGGAGCCGGACGCGACGGCGCTCGCGGTCCTGGAGGAGACCGCCGAGTACCTGGGCGCCGGTTTCGGCGACCTGATCAACCTCTTCCAGCCCGAGCGGATCCTCGTCGGCGGCTGGGCGGGCCTCCAGCTCGGCGCCCGGTTCCTGGAGACGGTGAAGGGGTACGCCGCCGAGTACGCCCTGACGTACCCGGCGGCGCGGGTCTCCATCGGCATGGGGACCCTGGGCCCGGACGCGGTGACGGTCGGCGCGGCGATCCTGCCGCTCGCGGACTTCTTCGCCCGGGGCGGCCGGCGGGCCGAGGCGGAGCCGGCCGAGGAGCAGCCGGCGTGGGCGTCGACCGTACGGGAGAGGGCGGCGCACTGACCGCGCGCCGCCCTCCGCCCCGCCCCGCGGGGATCAGGGGTACGAGACCACCGTGGACGGCACGGTGTCGGTGCCCGAGGTCGGGGCGCCGGTGGTGTTGATGACGTGCTCGTACTGGCCCTTGCCACCGAGCGAGACCACGAGCAGGTCGTGGAACCTGACGCCGGGCTTCACCGGGGCCCGGAAGCCGTGGTCCTGACGGATCGTCGGGTCCACGTTGTAGTAGCAGTAGCTGCCGAGACCCCAGCCCTCGTGGGTGGTCACGGAGTCGTCGACGCGGTAGGCGGCGTAGCCCTTGTAGGGGCCGTCCTGGACGGCGGCCTGGTTCGGGGCGTCGTAGGCCTTCTCGTTCTGGAAGAAGATCGTGCGGCCGCGCTCGCCGAACCACTCGACGTCGTACTTGTTGAAGTGCTCGACGAAGAGTCCGGTGGCGAGGACGTCGTCGCCGTACACGCGGACGCCGTAGTCGGCGCGGTTGGTCTCCCAGCCGACGCCCTCACCGTGGTCGGCGCGCCAGACCCAGGTGTGGTCGACGATCGTGTCGTCGTTGTTGACCACCATGGCGGTGGTCGCCTTCCCGGCGCCGGCGCCGCCGACGCGGAAGTACACGTCCTGGACGGTGGTGGGGTCGGCGGCGTGGTCGGCGGAGGCGTTCTGCGGCCCGACTTCGAGGAGCGTCGGCGAGTTGACGGTTCCGGCGTCGATCAGGAAGCCGGCGAGGCGGACGCCGTCGACGTCGGCGACGCGCATCGCGGTGACGCCGTTGTCCGGAACGATCGTGGCCAGGCCGAGGCCGAGGACGATCGTGTCCGCGCGGTTCACGGTGATCGTCCGGTCGACGTGGTAGACGCCGGGCGTGAACAGCAGGTGCAGGCCCTGGTCGAGCGCCTGGTCGATGGTGGCGGCGGTGGTGCCGGGCTTGACGACGTAGAACCGGCTCAGCGGGATCTTCTCGCCCTGCGGGATGCCGTTCGCCCAGGTGGTGCCGCGGGCGTCGGTCCGCTTGGCCGGGACGAAGACCTTGTACTGGTCGTCCTCCCAGATCAGATACGGCTTCTCGCGGGAGATCGGGGTGGTGTCGAGGGTGGTGTACCTCGGCTCGGGGAAGGCCTGCGCGGGTGCGCCTTCGGTGCCGGAGAAGACCTGGTTCCAGACGGAGTTGGACCAGCCGCCGATCGAGCTGTCGCGGGTGTACCACTGCTGCTGCGAGTAGTTGCCGATCTGGCCGTCGATCTTCGAGTCGGCGATGTAGCCGCCGCTGGCCCAGCCGTAGCCGTTGGGGGCGAGGTTGAGCCCGCCCTTGACGTGCATGCGGCGGAAGGAGGAGGCCTGGGCGACGGCCCAGCGGTCGGTGCCGTTCACCGGGTTGAGGGCGAGGCCCTCGGCGCCGCGCCAGAAGTTCTGGGTGGCGTTGCCGTTGAACCAGCCCGCGTCGACGGTGACGTCGCCGTTGATGGTGGTGTCGTCGGGGCGCAGTCCGAGGCCGGCGATCTGGGTGTAGAAGCCGAGCTGGGCGTTGAGGCCGTTGTAGGTGCCGGGCTTGAAGAGGAAGGCGTGCCGGCCGCCGCCGAACTGGGCCGACTCCTGCTGGGCGAAGACCTCGTCGAGCTTGGCCTGGATGCCGGGCGTGGCCGGGTCGAAGACGTGCACGTTGGGCCCGAGGTCGCCGCCGCCGGGCAGGGCGGGGCCGCCGTCGGCGGTGCCGTACACCTGGAACTCCCAGAGGGAGTAGCCCCAGGCGGTGGCCCGGGTGGTGCCGTACACGCGGACGTAGCGGGCGGTGCCGGTGACGGGCAGCGACTCGTTGCCGCCGGGGCCGTTCGCCGTGCTGTACGCGGTCGTCCAGTCGGTCCCGTCGCCGGAGAGCTCGATGCGGTACGCCTTGCCGTAGGCGGTCTCCCAGCGCAGGTCGACCCTGCTGAGCGCGGCCGGGGCGCCCAGGTCCACCTGGATCCACTGCGGATCGGCGAAGGCGCTGGACCAGCGGGTCCCCGGGTCGCCGTCGACGGCGGCGCTCGCGGGGGTGCCGCCGTTCTCCTGGCTGGAGGCGGTGGCGGGCCTGCCCTGCGAGAGCAGGACGGGGGCGGCCGCGGCGGGAGGCGCGGCGACGAGCGCGAGCAGACCGGCGAGGAGCGCGGTCACGAGGGTGGCGGCGGTGGCGCGTGGGCCCGGGCGTGGGGGTGGCGCGAGTCGGGTGCCGGATGCGGGCATGGCTCGAACTCCTCATGTACGAGGGGGGTTTGGGGATGGGGAGCGCGCACTCCGCAACAGATGCTCACGGCTGCCCGGATCCGGGTCAAGCCATGGGACCACTTTTCTTTTGACTTGCATTAAGTGTCGAGAGAGGAGCGGGGCACAACGGAGCGCGCCCCGGGGCAGGTTCGTCCTGCTCCGGGGCGCGCGAGGGTCCGGTGACTGCGCGACCGGCCCTGTGACTACGCGACGGACCCTATGCGCCCGTCCGGCTCGCGGGGCCCCTCGGGGTGGATCGGGGTGTGGGCGCCCGTGAGGGAGACGCCGGTGCCGCCGCGGCGGTTGGCGACGATCTCGGCGCC
Organism: Streptomyces sp. NPDC037410; assembly: GCF_055602235.1. Lineage (NCBI taxonomy): Bacteria > Bacillati > Actinomycetota > Actinomycetes > Kitasatosporales > Streptomycetaceae > Streptomyces > Streptomyces sp. NPDC037410. The sequence goes on from NZ_JBVJWR010000011.1 coordinate 18,810, forward strand.
GATCGACAGGGCGGTCTCCTCGGGAGTGCGCGCGCCGAGGTCGAGGCCTATCGGGGAGCGCAGGCGGGCGAGTTCGAGTTCGGTGACGCCGACCCCGCGGAGCCGCTCGTTGCGGTCCTCGTGGGTGCGGCGGGAGCCCATCGCGCCGATGTACGCGACGGGAAGCTTCAGGGCGGCCTGGAGGAGGGGCACGTCGAACTTGGCGTCGTGCGTGAGGACGCAGAGGACGGTCCGGCCGTCGACCTCCGTCGACTCCAGGTAGCGGTGGGGCCAGTCGACGACGATCTCGTCGGCCTCGGGGAAGCGGGCCGGCGTCGCGAAGACGGGCCGCGCGTCGCAGACGGTGACGTGGTAGCCGAGGAACTTGCCGACCCGGACGAGGGCGGCGGCGAAGTCGATGGCGCCGAAGACGATCATGCGGGGGGCGGGGACGGAGGACTCGACCAGGAGGCTCAGCGGCTGTCCGCAGCGGCTGCCGTCCTCGCCGATCTCCACGGTGCCGGTGCGGCCCGCGTCGAGCATGGCCCGGGCCTCGGCGGCCGCGGTGCGGTCCAGCTCGGGGTGGCCGCCGAGCCTCCCCTCGTACGAGCCGTCGGGACGGACGAGCAGGGCCTGCCCCAACAGTTCCTCCGGTCCGTCCACGATGCGGGCCAGGGCCGCCGCCTCCCCCGAGACGGCGGCGGCCAGCGCGGCGGGGAAGACCCCGCCGCGGACCGGGGTGACGAGGATGTCGATGATGCCGCCGCAGGTCAGACCGACCGCGAAGGCGTCCTCGTCGCTGTAGCCGAAGCGCTCGACGACGGTCTTGCCGTCTTCGAGGGCCTGGACGCACAGGTCGTAGACCGCGCCCTCCACACACCCGCCGGAGACCGATCCGATCGCCGTGCCGTCGCTGTCGACGGCGAGTGCGGCTCCCGGCTGCCGGGGCGCGCTGCCGCCGACCGCGACCACGGTGGCGACGGCGAAGGTGCGTCCCTGCTCGACCCACCGGTGCAGCTCTTCGGCGATGTCCAGCATGTCGGTCTCCTTGGGTGTGTACGGAGGGCGGGTCGGGCGTCAGCTGACGCCCAGCCACCCCTCGATCGGGTGGAGGGCGAAGAACACGATGAAGATCGCGGTCAGGGCCCACATGAACGCACCGACCTCGCGCGCCTTGCCCTGCGCCACCTTGATGACGGTGTAGGCGATGACGCCGGCCGCGACGCCCGGGGTGATGCTGTAGGTGAACGGCATCAGGACGACGGTCAGGAAGACCGGGATCGCGACGGAGCTGTCGCCCCAGTTCACGTGCTTCGCGTTCATCATCATCATCGCTCCGATGACGACCAGGGCGGCGGAACCGACCTCACGGGGCACGATCTGGGTGATCGGGGTGAAGAAGATGGCGGCCGCGAAGAACAGACCGGTGATCACCGAGGAGAAGCCGGTGCGGGCGCCTTCGCCGACGCCGGTGGCGGACTCCACGAAGACGGTCTGGCCGGAGGCGCCGGAGACGCCGCCGATCGCGCCGCCCGCGCCGTCGATGAACAGCGCCTTGGAGAGGCCGGGCATCCGGCCCTTGTCGTCGGCGAGGTTGGCCTCGGTGCCGACGCCGATGATGGTGGCCATGGCGTCGAAGAAGCCGGCGAGGACCAGGGTGAAGACGATGACGCCGACGGTGATGAAGCCGACGTCGCCCCAGCCGCCGAAGGAGACGTCGCCGAAGAGCGAGAAGTCCGGGCTGGAGACCGCGCTGCCCTTGAGCTCCGGAGCGCCGTTGGCCCAGGAGCCCGGGCCCTTGGCCGGGATGTCCGCGACCGCGTTCACGATCAGGGAGACGATGGTGCCGGCGACGATGCCGATGAGGATCGCGCCCGGAATCTTGCGGGCCTGGAGCGCGAAGATCGCGAGCAGGGTGACCGCGAAGATCAGGACCGGCCAGCCGACGAGCTCGCCGCCTGCGCCGAGGGTGATGGGCGGGCCGAACTGCGGTCCCGCGCCCACGAAGCCGGCCTTGTTGAAGCCGATCAGGGCGATGAAGAGACCGATGCCGATGGTGATGCCGTGCTTGAGCGGCAGCGGGATCGCATTCATGATCATCTCGCGGAGACCGGTGACCACCAGGAGGCAGATCACCAGACCGTAGACGACACACATGCCCATGGCCTGCGGCCACGTCATCTTGGGCACGACCTGGGTCGCGAGCACACCGGAGACGCTGAGACCCGCCGCGAGGACGAGCGGGACCTTGCCGACGAAGCCCATCAGCAGGGTGGTCACCGCCGCCGCGAAGGCGGTCGCCGTGATGACGGCGGAGGCGGCCAGGACGTGCTTGTCGACGTCCGGGCCTCCGAGGAGGATCGGGTTGAGCAGGAGAATGTACGCCATCGCCATGAAGGTGGTGACGCCGCCGCGGATCTCCGTCGCGACGGAGGATCCTCTCTCCGAGATGTGAAAGTACCGGTCGAGCCAAGAACGGCCGGCGGGGACGTTGGAGCCGGAGCCCGCGTCCTCCGAGGCGGTCTTGGGCTCCACAGACGACTGGGTCATGGGGCCTACTCCCAAGGTTCAAAGGGGCACCCGCACGAGGGGGGACTCGTATCAGCGGGATTTGGGAACTGCTGTTGGCTGCACGACCCGGGGGACGGCCCGAGACGAACGGGGTACTGCGGGTACTGCGGGTACTGCTGCTCCGGGCGGTGCGGGCGGGGAAGTGTGACGTTCCTGGGAGGCACACACCGCCCGGAGAGTCCTACAGGGTGCCGGTGAGCGCCTCGGGGCGGACCGGCGTCTTGTTGAGCTCCAGGCCCGTCGCCGCCCGGATCGCCGCGAGGACGGCCGGGGTGGACGACAGGGTCGGGGCCTCGCCGATGCCCCGGACGCCGTACGGCGCGTTGGGGTCGGCCAGTTCGAGGTAGTCGACCGGGATGGTCGGCGTGTCGAGGATCGTCGGGATCAGGTAGTCCGTGAAGGAGGGGTTGCGCACCTTCGCGGTCTTCGGGTCGACGATGATCTCCTCCATCACCGCGACGCCCAGGCCCTGGGTGGTGCCACCCTGGATCTGGCCGATCACGGAGAGCGGGTTGACCGCCTTGCCGACGTCCTGGGCGCAGGCGAGCTCGATCACCTTCACGAGGCCGAGCTCGGTGTCCACCTCCACCACCGCGCGGTGCGCGGCGAAGGCGTACTGGACGTGGCCGTCGCCCTGGCCCGTGACGAGGTCGAAGGCCTGCGTGGGCCGGTGGCGCCACTCCTCCTCGACCTCCACGACCTGGTCCTCCAGGACGTCCGCGATGGACGCGAGGGCCTCGCCGCCGTCGGTGACGACCTTGCCGCCCTCCAGGAGGAGTTCGGCGTTGGCCCAGGCCGGGTGGTACGAGCCGAACTTGCGCCGGCCGATCTCCAGGACCTTCTCGCGGACGATCTCGCAGGAGTTCTTGATGGCGCCGCCGGTCATGTACGTCTGGCGGCCCGCGGAGGTCGAACCGGCCGAGCCCACCTGGGTGTCGGCGGGGTGGATCGTGACCTGCTGGACGCCGAGCTCGGTACGGGCGATCTGGGCGTGGATGGTGACGCCGCCCTGGCCGACCTCCGCCGCGGCGGTGTGGACCGTGGCGACGGCCTCGCCGTTGATGACCTCGATGCGGATCCTGGCGGTCGAGTAGTCGTCGAAGCCCTCGGAGAAGCCGACGTTCTTGATGCCGACGGCGTAGCCGACGCCCCGTACGACGCCCTCGCCGTGCGAGGTGTTGGACAGGCCGCCCGGCAGCGCGCGGACGTCCGCGCCCTCGCCGGCCGTCTCCCACTGGCGCTCCGGCGGCAGCGGGCGGGCCTTGACCCGGCGGAGGAGCTCGGCGACCGGGGCCGGCGAGTCCACGACCTGGCCGGTCGGCATGATCGTGCCCTGCTCCATGGCGTTGAGCTGGCGCAGCTCCACCGGGTCCATGCCCAGCTTGGCCGCGAGCTTGTCCATCTGCGCCTCGTAGGCGAAGCAGGCCTGGACCGCGCCGAAGCCGCGCATGGCGCCGCAGGGCGGGTTGTTGGTGTAGAGGCCGATCGCCTCGATCTCGACGTCCTCGATGACGTACGGGCCGACCGAGAGGGAGGAGGCGTTGCCGACGACCGAGGCCGTGGACGACGCGTACGCGCCGCCGTCGAGCACGATCTTGCACTTCATGTGCGTGAGCTTGCCGTCCTTGGTGGCGCCGTGCTCGTAGTAGAGCTTCGCCGGGTGCCGGTGGACGTGCCCGAAGAAGGACTCGTACCGGTTGTAGACCATCTTGACCGGCTTGTTGGTACGCAGGGCCAGCACGGAGGCGAGGATCTGCATCGAGATGTCCTCGCGGCCGCCGAAGGCGCCGCCGATGCCGGCCATCGTCATGCGGACCTTGTCCTCGGGCAGGCCGAGGCAGGGCGCGATCTGCTTGAGGTCCGAGTGGAGCCACTGGGTGGCGACGTACAGGTCGACGCCGCCGTCCTCGGACGGTACGGCGAGGCCGGACTCGGGGCCGAGGAAGGCCTGGTCCTGCATGCCGAAGGTGTACTCGCCCTTGACGATGACGTCGGCGCGCTTGGCGGCCTCGTCGGCGTTGCCGCGGATGATCGGCTGGCGGTGCACGATGTTCGGGTGCGGGACGTGGCCGGAGTGGTGGTCGTCGCGGTTCTCGTGGACCAGGATCGCGTCCGGTGCGAGGGCGGAGGCCTCGTCCGTGATGACCGGGAGCTCCCGGTACTCGACCTTGATCTTCGCGGCGGCGCGGCGGGCGGTCTCCGGGTGGTCGGCGGCCACGAGGGCGACCGGCTCACCGTGGTGACGGACCTTGCCGTAGGCGAGGACCGGGGTGTCCTGGAACTCCATGCCGTAGTTCTTCGCGGCCGGCAGGTCCTCGTGCGTCAGGACGGCGTAGACGCCCGACACGGCGAGGGCCTCGGAGGTGTCGATGGACACGATCTCGGCGTGGGCGACCGTGGAGCGCAGGACCTGGCCCCAGAGCATCTCCTCGTGCCACATGTCGGAGGAGTAGGCGAACTCGCCGGTGACCTTGAGGGTGCCGTCGGGACGGAGCGTGGACGCGCCGATGCCGCCCTGGGTGTGGTTCTGGGTGACGTCCCTGGGGATACCCGTGGTGGTGCCAGCCATGGTCAGACCGCCTCTCCCTGACGGGCGGCCGCGAGGCGGACCGCGTCGAGGATCTTCTCGTAACCGGTGCAGCGGCAGAGGTTGCCGGAGAGCGCCTCGCGGATGTCCGCGTCCGTCGGGGACGGGTTGCGCTCCAGCATCTCGTCGGCCGCGACGAGCAGACCGGGGGTGCAGAAGCCGCACTGGACGGCGCCGGCGTCGATGAACGCCTGCTGGATCGGGGAGAGTTCGACACCCTCACCGGTCTGCGAGTCCTGGGCGGGCTTGGCCTCCCAGCGCTTGGCCTCGTCGATCGAGGTGCCACAGGCACCGGAGGCGCAACCGCTGTGCGCCTCGCGCTCCTTGGCGTACTCCGCCAGGCCCTCGACGGTGACGACCTCGCGGCCCTCGGCCTGACCGGCGGCGACCAGGCACGAACAGACCGGCACGCCGTCGAGACGGACGGTGCAGGAACCGCACTCGCCCTGCTCGCACGCGTTCTTGGAGCCGGGCAGACCCAGGCGCTCACGCAGAACGTAGAGGAGGGACTCGCCCTCCCAGACGTCGTCGGCTTCCTGCGGACGACCGTTGACCGTGAAATTGACGCGCATGGTTATGCAGCTCCCTCAAGCGTGCGGCCCGCGCCGCGGTACTGCTCCCACGTCCAGCCGAGCTGGCGGCGAGCCATGATGCCGACGGCGTGGCGCCGGTACTTGGCGGTGCCGCGGACGTCGTCGATCGGGTTGGCGGCGGCCGAGCAGAGGTCGGCGAACTGCTTCGCGACCGACGGGGTGATGATCTTGCCGTTGTCCCAGAAGCCGCCCTCCTCGAGAGCCGCGTTCAGGAAGGCCTCGGCCTCCTTGGCGCGGATCGGGGTCGGCGCGGCCGAGCCGATGCCGGTGCGCACGGTCCGGGTCTCCGGGTGCAGGGCCAGGCCGAAGGCGCACACGGCGATGACCATCGCGTTGCGGGTGCCGACCTTGGAGTACTGCTGGGGGCCGTCCGCCTTCTTGATGTGGACGGTCTTGATGAGCTCGTCGGGCTGCAGCGCGTTGCGCTTCACGCCCGTGTAGAACTCGTCGATCGGGATGAGGCGGGTGCCGCGCACCGACTCGACCTCGACCTCGGCGCCCGCGGCGAGCAGGGCCGGGTGGGCGTCACCGGCGGGCGACGCGGTGCCGAGGTTGCCGCCGACGCCGCCGCGGTTGCGGATCTGCGGGGAGGCGACCGTGTGCGAGGCGAGGGCCAGACCGGGGAGCTCTGCGCGCAGGTTCTCCATGATCTGCGTGTACGGCACGGAGGCGCCGAGGCGGACGTTCTCCTCGCCGACCTCCCACTCGCGCAGCAGCTCGATACGGTTCAGGTCCAGGAGGTACTCGGGGCGCCGGTGGTCGAAGTTGATCTCGACCATGACGTCGGTACCACCGGCGATGGGCACGGCCGTGGGGTGCTCGGCCTTGGCGGCGAGCGCCTCCTCCCAGCTGGCGGGGCGAAGGAAGTCCATGGTGGCTCTCTTCTAGTGATTCTGGTGATCGGGGGTCGAGCTAGTGGGTCCGGGGGGACGGCCGGCCCTCGTCATCGTGTTCATGTGCTGTTCACGCGGTGTGTGGCCTAGTACACAAGCCACGATCGCCCAGGTGCAGTCACCGAAAACATGAAGGAGTTGGCTGGTGCCCGTCGTCGTCTTGTAGATTCGAACGAACGAGGGGAAACAGAAACCTCGCTGTTTTCCCCTGGAAACGGTGGCACCACTCCACCGTCGACAACGCGACACCCACCATCACCGAACGAAGGAACGGCGGCGACACGATGCGGCTGCGCGCACTGCTGGAGAACGACGCGCTCGGGCTGCGCCTGCTCGGCGGCGAGGACGAGCTGGACCGGACCGTCCGAGGCGTGATGACGACGGACCTCAAGGACCCCAGTCGGTACCTGTCCGGCGGCGAGCTGGTGCTGACCGGCCTGGCCTGGCGGACGGAGCCGGCCGACGCCGAGCCCTTCGTCCGGATCCTGGCCTCGGCCGGGGTGGCGGCCCTCGCCGCGGGTGAGGCCGAGCTCGGCGACATCCCGGACGATCTCGTAGAGGCGTGTTTGCGCCATCGGCTGCCGCTCTTCGCAGTGAACGAATCCGTTGCGTTCGCGACGATCACCGAACACGTTGTTCGACAGGTCTCCGGCGAGCGGGCCGGCGACCTGGCGGCCGTCGTCGACCGCCACCGGCGCCTGATGACCTCCGGTCCGGCCGGCGGCGGGCCCGAGGTCGTCCTCGACCTCCTCGGCTCCGACCTGGACCTGCGGGCCTGGGTCCTCTCCCCCACCGGCCGCCAGATCGCGGGTGCCGGCGAGCCCCTGGAGGCCGTGCTCGCCGCCACCCTGGCCGGTGAGCACCTGGCCGCCACCCGGACCGGCCGGCGCGGCCCGCACCGGCTGAGCGTGGCCGGAACCACGTACTCGCTCTTCCCGATCCGCAACGCGGGCCGGGGCGCCGCACCGGCCTCCCGTGACGTGCGCGAGACGGTCCTGTCCGACTGGCTGCTCGCCGTCGAGGCGGACGCCGGGGACTGGCCCGCCGCCCGGCTCGACCTGCTCCAGGGCGTCACCCAGCTGATCGCCGTCGAGCGGGACCGGCGCGACGCGGCCCGTACGGTACGGCGCAGGCTCGCCCAGGAGGTCCTGGAGCTGGTGCAGACGGGCGCCGCGCCCGCCGAGATCGCGGCCCGGCTGCGGGTCGCCGCCCCGGTGCTGCTGCCCGGGCTCGGCACGGCCCCGCACTGGCAGGTCGTCGTCGCCCGCGTGGAGTGGGACCAGGAGGCCGGCCAGGCGCCCGTGGACAGCGGTCCGGTCGCGCAGGCGCTCCTGGAGGAGATCCTCGTCGACCCGGTGACCGTCGGCGCCGAGTCGGCCGACCGGATCGCGGTCGCGCACAGCGGCGACGAGGCGATCGCCCTGGTCCCGCTGGCCGCGGGCCCGCTGCCGGAGAGCGAGGACGAGGGCCCGGCCCCCGCCCTCGGCCTCCACGCGGACGCGCTGCTCGCCTCCGTACGGGCTCCGCTGTCCTCGGGTCTCGACGGCGACGGGCGCCTCACCCTGGGCGTCAGCGCGGCCGTGCACTCGGCGGAGGGCCTGCGCGGGGCCCTGGAGGAGGCCCGGCACGCCCGCCGGGTGGCCGCCGCCCGCCCCGGCCGGGTCTGCGCCGCCGGGCACCACGAGCTGGCCTCGCACGTCCTGCTGCTGCCGTTCGTCCCGGACGACGTCCGGCGCGCCTTCACGGCCCGGCTGCTCGACCCGCTGCGGGACTACGACCGGCGCCACCGGGCGGAGCTCATCCCGACCCTGGAGGCCTTCCTGGACTGCGACGGCTCCTGGACCCGCTGTGCGACCCGCCTCCACCTGCACGTGAACACGCTGCGCTACCGGGTGGGCCGGATCGAGCAGCTCACCGGCCGTGACCTCTCCCGCCTGGAGGACAAGCTCGACTTCTTCCTGGCGCTGCGGATGAGCTGAGTACGAAGTGGCTCCGCTCGCCCGCACTACACCGTTCGGGCGAACAGGAGCGGATGCGCGAGGGCCCGGCGGGGTCCCGGTGTTTCACTCGTTCGGGCGAGTCCGAAGGAGTGGGGAACGGGGCCGCGGCGGGCCCTCGGCGCAGGGTCCCGCCGAGGCGGCCCGCGCCTGATCACCGGCGTGATCACGGGCGGTTCGGCCCTCCGGCGCACGACGGAAACGGGCCGCGGCGGGGGACCGCGCCCCCTTCCGCGTCTTGTGAAATTTTTCACCCGACCCCTTGGCCGGGTACTCCCATCCGTGCTGAGATGCCGTCCTACTCAACAGCTCGATGGCGCGCTCGGGGAGGGCAATGTGGCGGATACCGCCATGTCTGGTTCCGAATCAAGGGGTGGCGAAGATCCGTCCCTCGCCTACGGCAAGGAGACACCCGTGGAGACGGCCATATGGCGTCTCCGCTCCCGGGGTTGCTGGACGGACGCGGCCGCGCTGCTCGCGCCGCACGCGGCCGAACCGGCGGCCGCACTCGAACGGGCCGCGCTGCTCATCGAGCGCTGCCTCTACACCGAGAAGGGCTGGGCCGACGCCGAGGAGGCGCTGCGGGCGGCCGAGGCGGTGGCCGGCACGGACGAGGAGCGCGGGGCCGCGGCCTGCGAGCGCGGCTATCTCGCCTACGCCTCCACCCTGTTGGGGGTACGCGACCGGGCCGACGAGGCACGGATGGCGCTCGGCCGGGCGGCGGCGCTGATCGGCCCCTCCGCGGGCGGCCGTCCCCTCCTGGACTTCCGGCGCGGGCTCATGGCCCAGAACCTCGGCGACTCCCCGCAGGCGGCCCGCGCCGCGTACCGCAGGGCGCACGCGGGGGCGACCGCCCAGGGCGACTCGCTGCTGCTCTCCTTCACCTGGCGGCACCTCGCCGGACTCGCCCTGCGCGAGGGGGAGTTGGCGGAGGCGCGGCACGGTTTCTCGGAGTCGCTGCGGATCCGCGAGGAGCTGGGCTATCTGGTCGGCACGGCCCCGGCGCTCACGGCCCTGGCGACCACGGAGACCGAGCCGGAGGCGGGGCGCCTGCGCGCCGAGGCGCGACGCCTCTTCCAGCTGCTCGGCGGGGTGCCGACCTGGCTGTCGGCCCAGCTGACACCCCAGGCGGCCACCTGAAGTCGCGGGTACGGGGCGGCTCCTGACGTCGCGGGTACGGGACGGCTCCTGAAGTATCGGGTACGGGAGGGTCCCTGACGTCCCGTCACCGTCTACTCCCGGGGCGCGAGGCGCACCAGGCTGTCGTCGGTTCCGACAAGGAGGGAGCCGGCGGCGGTGACCGCGACCGCGCGGACCGGGGGGCCCGGGCGGAACGAGAGCGTCGGGCCGCCCTCCGGCCGGTGGAGCTCGACGAGGCCGTCGGCCCAGGCCGCGGCGACCAGCGGCCCGTGCGGGGTCTCGGTCGCGTGCAGGGAGACGACCGGCGAGGGGCGTTCCGCGAGGGGTTCGGGGCGCACCTCGCCGCCGGGGGTCCACAGCCGGACGCTCCCGTCCGCGCCGCCCGAGCAGACGAACGGGGTCTCGGACTCGACCGCGGCCACGGCGGTGACCCGGCCGCTGTGCGAGGCGGACTGGTGAAGGCCCGTCAGGCCGAAGGCGTGCACGGAGCCCAGCCGGTCCCCCACCACCACCGAGCCGGCGATCGCCGCGAGCGCCGTGCCCGGGTGGCGGGCCAGGGTCGCCGAGACCGCCTCGGTGAGCCGCTCCAGGTACGGGGGCCGGGGCGCCGTGCCCCGTACGGCGTGCAGCCGGCCCCGGTCGTCCAGGAGCAGCACCGTCCCGTCCGGCGCGGGCGCGAGCGCGGTGATCCGGCCCGGGACGGTGTGCGCGAGGCGCCCGGCGGGGCTCGCGTCGGCCTCGTGGAGCAGCCGCACGGTGCCGGTGGGGTCGCCGACGAGGAGGGTGCCCTCCAGCGGTCCGCCCGCCGCGCCGAGCACGGTGACCGGACCGGGCCAGGGCGGGTTCAGGTCGCCGCGGTGGCGGGCCCACCTGACCCGCCAGGGCGCGCCCTCCGCGAGCGTGGCGAGCGCGGGGCGGAGCCGCGGGTCGGCACCGTCGCCGAGCGCGGTGAGGAGCACCAACGCCCGTTCTTCCGGGGCCTGTTCGCGACAGAGCGACTGTCCGGCGCGCATCCAGGCGGTGCGGAGTCCGCCGTGCTCGTCGACACCGCTCCCGCCGGGCCGGGCGGACGGTTCGGGCCCGTCGGGGGTGCCCGGCACCCCGGCGAGGGCCGCGCCGGTGACGTACGCCGTGGTGACGAGCAGCGGGTCGGCCGCGCAGACGGCCGCCGGGTCGGAGAGGTCCGGCAGCGGCGGGGCCGGCTCCGGCCGGGCGCTGTCGGCGGTGTCGGGCGCGCCGTCGAGGTCGACGACGGTGACCCGGCGCTCGGCGCGCAGGGCGGCGGGGGCCGGGGTGCCGCTCCGGGCCTCGACCACGAGCCGGATCCGGCCGACTCCGGCGAGCTCCGCGATCAGCCGGGTCAGCGCGGCGGGCTCGGCGGCGGCGTGGAGGTCGGTGAGGAGGAGGACGGCCCGGCCGGCGGGCCGCGGCTCGCTCGTGGCGAGGGCGTGGACGAGGTCGTCGGGCGACCGGGCCACGACGCCGAGGCGGTCGGCTATCGTCCAGGCCGCGCCGAGCGCGCTCTGCCCGGCGAGCGGGACGAGCACCCGGGCGGTGCGGCGGCGGGCGCGGCCGGACCGGGGTCCGTACGCGGCGAGCCAGCCGAGCAGCGCCGTCTTCCCGCTGCCGGGGGCGCCGGTGACGAGGCACAGCCGGGGCGCCTCGGGATCGGTGAGCCAGCCGAGCAGCGCGGCGGCCTCGGCTTGCGTACCGTCCCATGCCGGGGACGGACTCACGGTCGGCATCGGACACCTCACGCGTGACGCACTACGAACGGCTGACGTCTTCGACCTTAGTCGTCCGGGGCGATCAAGACTCCGTTCCGGTGAAGTGTTCTCGTGCCCGGTGCCGGGTGCTCAGCAGTCCGATCCCGCGAAGTGCTCCCGCACCAGGGTCTGGACCACGGTCAGGTCCTGGGCGATCAGGGCGTCGAGCAGGGCGGTGTGCTCGGCGGCGTCGGCGACGAGGACGCCGTGGCGGAGGGCGGGGGCGCTGATCAGGGGCCACTGGGAGCGGCGGTGGAGGTCGTCGGCGACGGCGAGCAGCTGCTCGTTCCCGGCGAGGGAGAGGACGGCCCGGTGGAAGGCCCGGTCGGTCTCGGCGTAGTGGGCGCGGTCGCCCCGGGCGGCGGCGGTCGCGGTGGCCTCGGCGAGCGGCCTGAGCTCGGCCCAGCGGGCGGCCGGGACGGTGCGGGCGAGCCGCAGCATGACGGGGACCTCGATGAGCGCGCGGACCTCGGCGAGCTCGGCGAGCTCGCGGGGGGTGCGCTCGGTGACGCGGAAGCCGCGGTTCGGCACGACCTCGACGGCCCCCTCGACGGCGAGGCGCTGCATGGCCTCGCGGACGGGGGTGGCGGAGACGCCGAAGCGCTCGGCGAGGGCGGGCGCGGAGTACACCTCGCCGGGGCGGAGTTCGCCGCCGACGAGGGCGGTGCGGAGCGCTTCGAGGATCTGGCCGCGGACGGAGTGCCGGCGCACGGTGCGGGGGGCGAGGGGCGCCGGTTCGCCGTGGGTGTGCTCGCCGCGGACGTACTCGGCACCGCGCGCCTGCTCGGGGACCCGTGCGGATGCGGCGCGCGGCGGCTCCGGACGTATGGACGGGGCTCGTACGGTCTCCGCGCGTGCGGACTCCGACCGCGCCGGTTCCCGGCGCACCGGCTCCGCACGGACCGCCTCCGCACGGACCGCCTCCGTTCGCACGGTCTCCGCGCGTGCGGTCTCCGCGCGTGCGGCGTCGCCGAAGGGCGGGGACGGCCTCTCCGTCGACCGCTCGCGCGCTGCGCCCTGCTCCACCCGGGTCCTCCTGCGGCCTCGTGCCGGACCCGGCTCGCGTCGCCCGGATCCTCTGTGCACCATAGGCGAACGGACCGACATCCGGGGCATACGGGCCGCCTCCGCAGGTGGGAGGGGTCCCCGGATATGAGGGCCACTCGAATCGGGTAAGGTAAGGCTAACCTTTCAATGCTCGCGATTCGGTGGTGCGCATGACCGTCCCCGCCCTGTTGCCCACACCCCTGACCTCCCCCGTCGCGGCTTCGTACGCCCGGCTCGCCGAGGTCTTTCCGGGCCTGCGGGCGGAGGAGCCCGCCCGGGGCGGGCGGCTGCCACGCGGCGCGGGCTGGGTCGGCGCGGACGAGCTCGCGGCCGGCGGCCCCGCCCTCGACGCCTTCCTCGCCTGGGACGACGCACAGGTGCTGCGCGACCACGGCGCCCGCGCCCGCCCCGACGTCGTCGCGGGCTTCGGGCTGCACCGGTACGCCTGGCCCGCCTGCCTCCTCGTCACCGTCCCCTGGTTCCTGGACCGCCGGGTGCCCCGGCTGCCCGTCCGGAACGTGGCCTTCCAGCGGGTGCGGGGCCGCATGGCGGTCCGCGTGGAGGAGTTCGCCTGCCTGCCGGGCGACCCCGCGGCCGCCCTGCCCGGCGCCCGGGTCGTCGACGGCGAGGAGGCGCTGCGGGCCGAGGTCCGCGCCTCGCTCGCCGAGCACTTCGAGGCCGTCCTCGACGGCTTCGGGCCCCGGATGCGGCGCGGCCGCCGGGCCCTGTGGGGGATGGCCACGGACGAGATCGTCGAGGGCCTCTGGTACGTCGGGACCCTGCTCGGCGAGGAGCGGCGGGCGATGGCCGAGCTCGAACTCCTCCTGCCGGGCACCCCCGAGGCGTACAAGCCCTACGCCGGCGGCGCGGGCTTCCGCGAGCTCGCCGGCACCGAGGGGGCGGACGGCGCCCCGGCCGCCACCCGCGACCGGGCCGGCTGCTGCTTCTTCTACACGCTGCGCCCCGAGGACACCTGCCTCACCTGCCCGCGCACCTGTGACGCCGAGCGCGTCCGCCGGCTGACCGCGGCCGCCTGAGACCCCCGGGACGCGGCCGCACTTACGCCACCCTTTCGGGTGGCACTAATCGAACTCAATTCCCTTTCCCTGCACGGACGTTCGATCAGATCGCACCTATTCGCATGCCTTGCGGCCCCGATGGCGTGCTCTTGTCCCGAAACCCCTTGAGCACCCCACGGGGCAGGCCAGTATGGGCCGCCAAACGCCCTACTGCGATGCAAGGGACACCGCATGAGACTGACCGACATATCGCTGGACTGGCTGCTTCCGGGCGGCGTGATGGTGGCCGGGGTCCTGACGGCGGTGGCGGTGCTCGCGCGCGGGAAGCGCGCCGGTGACCAGGCCGCGGCCGACGACTCCTGGGAACGGAGCGAGGAGCGCCGCAGACGCAAGGAGGCCGTCTACGGATTCGCCTCGTACGGGCTGCTGTTCCTCTGCGCGGCCGTCGCGGCGGCGCTCTCCTTCCACGGCCTGGTGGGCTTCGGCCGGCAGAACCTGAACCTGTCCGGGGGCTGGGAGTACCTCGTCCCCTTCGGTCTCGACGGCGCCGCCATGTTCTGCTCGGTGCTCGCCGTCCGCGAGGCCAGCCACGGCGACGCGGCCCTCGGCTCGCGCCTGCTCGTCTGGCTGTTCGCGGGCGCGGCCGCCTGGTTCAACTGGGTGCACGCACCGCGCGGCATGGGCCACGACGGCGCTCCGCACTTCTTCGCCGGCATGTCCCTCTCGGCCGCGGTCCTCTTCGACCGGGCGCTGAAGCAGACCCGCAGGGCCGCGCTGCGCGAGCAGGGCCTGGTGCCCCGTCCGCTGCCGCAGATCCGCATCGTGCGGTGGCTGAGGGCGCCCCGGGAGACCTTCGCGGCCTGGTCGCTGATGCTCCTGGAGGGCGTCCGCACCTTGGACGAGGCGGTCGACGAGGTGCGGGAGGACCGGCGGGAGAAGGAGGAGAACCGGCTCCGGCGGCGCGACCAGGTCAAGCTGGACCGGGCGAGACTCAAGGCGATCAACCGTCAGCACCGCGCCTTCGGGCTCGGCCGGGGCGGCGGACGCCAGGTCGAGATGGCGGCGCTCGGCACCTCGGCCGGCGCGGGTGCCGGCTCGGGTGCGGGCGGTGGTTCGGGCTCCGCGACGGGTGCCGTGCAGGCCGCCGTCGCGGAGCCCGCCATAGCGGACCCCGGACAGCTGCCGCTTCGACACCGGCCCTCCCTGCAAGCCGTCAGGGGCGATGAGCCCCGCCCCGGCGAGTCCCGGACGGTGGACCTCACCGCCGAGGACGACACCCAGGCGCTGCCGCGTCTCGACTCCCTGGAGCGCAAGCTCAAGGATCTGGAGCAGCAGTTCGGCTGAGCACGGGAACGTCACGGAAACCGGCGGGGCCGCCTCTCAGGCGGCCCCGCCGTTCAGTTCGAACCACACCACCTTGCCCAGCCCGTGGTCCTCGACCCCCCAGGAGTCGGCCAGTGCCTGGACGAGGACGAGTCCCCGGCCGTGCGTACCGTCGTCGGCGGGCGGTACGTCCGGCTGCTTGAGCCCCGGCACGAAGTCACGGACCTCGACCCTCAACTGCTCGGGGACGACCGTCGCGGTCACGACGGCCCCGTGCTCGGTGTGGACCAGGGCATTGGTCACCAGTTCGCTGGTGAGCAGTTCGGCCACGTCGGAGGCGCCCGGTCCGCCCCACTTCCGCAGCAGTTCACGCAGGGCATGCCGCACTTCCGGCACCGCGGTGAGATCGGCGCATCCCACCTTTCTGAGCAGTTGAGTCGGCTGTCGTGCCTCCCCGGCCATATCCCCCACCCACAGGTCGCGTCGAACAGGCTCACGGGGATGCATGCCCCGCATCACCGTCCGCATTCATGAGGCGGGACTTTCCGGACACCCCTCGTCAGGGTCTGGGCACGTTGCGGAGGTTGGAGCGGGCCAGCTGGAGCATGCGACCGACTCCTCCGTCCAGGACGATCTTGCTGGCGGAGAGCGCGAAACCCGTCACCATGTCGGCGCTGATCTTCGGCGGGATGGACAGCGCGTTCGGATCGGTGACGACGTCGACCAGGGCGGGTCCCTCGTGCTTGAAGGCGTCCTTGAGCGCGCCCGCGAGCTGCTTGGGCTTCTCGACGCGGACGCCGTAGGCCCCGGCGGCGCGGGCGATGGCGGCGAAGTCCGGGTTCTTGTTCGTCGTCCCGTACGAGGGGAGCCCGGCGACCAGCATCTCCAGCTCGACCATGCCGAGCGAGGAGTTGTCGAAGACGATCACCTTCACGGGCAGGTCGTACTGGACGAGGGTCAGGAAGTCGCCCATCAGCATGGAGAAGCCGCCGTCGCCGGAGAGCGAGACGACCTGGCGGTTCCGGTCCGTGAACTGGGCGCCGATCGCCTGCGGCAGGGCGTTCGCCATGGAGCCGTGGCTGAACGAGCCGATGATCCGGCGCCGCCCGTTGGGCGAGAGGTAACGGGCGGCCCAGACATTGCACATACCGGTGTCGACGGTGAAGACCGCATCGTCGTCGGCGAGGTCGTCGATGACGGAGGCGACGTACTCGGGGTGGATCGGGACGTGCTTCTCGACCTTGCGGGTGTAGGCCTTGACGACGCCCTCCAGCGCGTCGGCGTGCTTCTTCAGCATCTTGTCGAGGAAGCGGCGGTCGGTCTTGGCGCGGACCCGGGGGGTCACACAGCGCAGCGTCTCGCGGACGTCCCCCCAGACGGCCAGGTCGAGCCGGGAGCGGCGGCCGAGGTGCTCGGGCCGTACGTCCACCTGCACGATCCTGACGTCGTCGGGCAGGAAGGCGTTGTACGGGAAGTCGGTGCCGAGCAGGATCAGCAGATCGCACTCGTGGGTGGCCTCGTAGGCGGCGCCGTACCCGAGCAGACCGCTCATCCCGACGTCGTACGGATTGTCGTACTGGATCCATTCCTTGCCGCGCAGGGCGTGGCCGACCGGCGACTTGATCCGCTCGGCGAACTGCATCACCTCGGCGTGCGCCCCCGCCGTGCCGCTGCCGCAGAAGAGCGTCACCCGGTCGGCGGCGTCGATCATCCGCACGAGGGCGTCGACCTCGGCGTCCCCGGGGCGGACGGTGGGCCGGGTGGTGACGAGCGCGGTCTCCGCGCTCCTCTCCGGGGCCGGCTCGGAGGCGATGTCGCCGGGCAGCGAGACGACGCTGACGCCGCCGCGGCCGACGGCGTGCTGGATCGCCGTGTTCAGCAGCCGGGGCATCTGCTTCGGGTTGGAGATGAGCTCGCTGTAGTGGCTGCACTCGCGGAACAGCTGGTCGGGGTGGGTCTCCTGGAAGTAGGAGAGCCCGATCTCGCTGGACGGGATGTGCGAGGCGAGCGCGAGGACCGGGGCCATGGAACGGTGGGCGTCGTACAGGCCGTTGATGAGGTGGAGGTTGCCGGGACCGCAGGAGCCGGCGCAGGCGGCGAGGGCGCCGGTGACCTGGGCCTCGGCGCCCGCGGCGAACGCGGCGGTCTCCTCGTGCCGCACCTGGATCCAGTCGATCGCCCGGGTACGGCGGATCGCGTCGACCACCGGGTTCAGGCTGTCGCCGACCACTCCGTACAGGCGCCGGACGCCCGCGCGGACGAGGATGTCGACGAACTGCTCCGCAACGTTCTGTTTGGCCATGGCTCCATCAACACACGGCCCGATGGGTTACGCCTCCCAGACGGCCACCCCCGTACGGTCGTCGGCGTAACCGGTCACTCTCAGCTGGGTGTCGGCGAGGAAGGCGGCGAGGCCGGGCGGCTCTGGGTCGGCCCAGCGGGCGGCGAGCTCGTGGGCGAGGGCCGGTTCGCCGCGCATCGGGTCGGCGAGGCCGGGCGAGGCGAGGAGCAGGGTGTCGCCGGCGCGGGCCACGGAGGCGCGGAAACGGAACGGCTCGGCGGGCGGCGGCACGGGCTCCTCGATGAGCGGCGGCGCGGTGGTGATGCCGAGGTCCATGGTGAGCCTGTCCTCCTCGGTGGGCGGCGAGCCGAAGCCGACGACGGGGGCGCCGGTGACGGCGGCCGGTTCGGGCAGGAGCGGTTCGAGGTCCTGCCAGGAGCCGTCGCGGAGCCGGAAGAGTCCTCCGCCG
Organism: Streptomyces sp. NPDC037410; assembly: GCF_055602235.1. Classification (NCBI taxonomy): domain Bacteria; kingdom Bacillati; phylum Actinomycetota; class Actinomycetes; order Kitasatosporales; family Streptomycetaceae; genus Streptomyces; species Streptomyces sp. NPDC037410. Next base: position 36,475 of record NZ_JBVJWR010000011.1, read on the forward strand.
CCGATGCCGAAGAAGACCCGGGTGCGGCACTCGGGATCGGCCGGGACCAGGAGGCAGCGGAGGGTCGCGGTGTACTCGTCGGGGGCGAGGCCCCGCTCGGCGGCGCGGGCCCGCAGCCTGCCGTAGGTCCGGTCGGTGAGCCGGTGCAGTCCGGACTTGAGGTCGCCGCGGCGGCCGGACCTGATGTCCTCGGAGAGCCGGGCGTGGCTGCGGCCGACGGCCTCGGCGATCCAGTGGCAGGCGTCGGCGGCGGCGAGGTGGGCGTCCTCGGCGGCGCGGGAACCGGCGGCGACGGCGACGAGGACGAGCGCGGTGTCGTCGTGGCCGAACCGGGCGGTGAGCAGGGCGTCGCGGCGCGGCTCGCCCCGGAAGCGGGCGGAGTCACCGCGCACGGAGGCGGCCCGCAGCGTGCAGGTCCCGTACCGGGCCCCGTCGAGCACGGTGTCGGCGACGAGCTCCCCGAGCTCCCCGGGCCGCGCGACGGGCAACGCGGTGGGCTCGGCCTCATAGGTGGGCGGCCGACTCCCGACGAACCCGGTCCGCGGCCGGGGCACGGGCACCTGGACGGTGAGGTCGGGGTCTGGCGCCGGCTCCTCCGGCAGGGGCACCTGAACGGTGGGCGTGTCGACGGGCGCCTGGGCCGGCGGGGGCGGGGCGGGGAAGGTCCGCGGCCCGACGCCCGCAGGCGCCTCCCAAGGCGCGGCCCCGGCCGACGCCTTGGGGGCGGCGGGGGGCGCGCTCGGCGCCGGGCGCGCGGGGGCAGCGGGCGGCGCGGGGGTCGTCGGCGGCTCAGGCCGCGTGGTGGCCGCAGGCGGCGTGTGCGGCGTGGGGACCACGGGCGGCGCGGGAGACGCGCTCGGCGCGGAAGCGACAGGCGGCGCGGGCGCCCCAGGTGCCACGGGCGGCGCCGGGGCCGCAGGCGGCGTGGGGACCACGGGCGGCGCGGGCGGCGCCGGGGGCGCGGGCGGCGTGCTCGGCGCAGCGGCACCAGGCGCCGTCGGCGCGGGCGGTGCGGCGGCGGCAGCCGCCGGTGGCTTGGCCGGCGTCGGGGCCCCGGGTGGCTCCGGCGGCGCCGGGCGCGGTGGCGGCGCCGTGGGACCGCTCGGGCGGGAGGCTGCCGGGGGCGGCACCAGGGGTGCGGGGCGGGCCGGAGGCGCGCTCCGCGGCCCCGGTGCCGTCACCGGGACCGGCGGTGCGGGCCGCAGGTCCGGGGGCGGCGGTGCGGGCGGCAGGTCCGGGGCCGGCGGCGGGTCGCCCGGGCATGGCGTGCGTGGGGTCGTGGCGAAGTGGTCGTCGAGTGTGTCACCCGAGACCGTCGGGGCCGTGTCCGGCGCCGACTCGTCGTAGAGCTTGTCCCACCAGTTGTCCCCCTGCTGAGTCATGCCCTTATTGTCCACCGCTCACGGCGTCAGAAAACGGGACACCAGGAAAACCGTTGCTGCAAATGGGTGGTCCGCCGGACGACCCCACCCCCCACGGGAAGGACGCCCGGCGGACCGGCGTGATCAGCGCACGTCGTAAGCGCGGACCACGGTCTGGGTGACGGAGTTGCCGTTGGCGTCCGTCAGTTCGGTCTTCAGGGTGACCTGCTTTCCGGTCGCGCCCGCGTGGTTCACGGTCGCGGTCCAGCCGTCGCCCTGCTGGGAGACCTGCGCTTCGGTCCAGGTCGTACCCCCGTCGTAGGAGTACGAGAGCTTCGCCGAGGTGAGCGCCGCGGGGGTGTAGCCCGCGTGACCCGTCGCGGTGAGGCCGATGTGCTGGCCGTCGGTCGCGGCGAGGGTCTTGAGTCCGTCCTCCGGAAGGTCGTACCGGGGGAAGAGAATCGGGATGCCCTGAGAATAGACGCTCTCGTCAAGCTTGGAGGTGAATTTCCACACCGAGTTGACGGACGTGGAGCGGGCCCACACCTTGCTGCCGATCTTCATGACGTTCTGTTCGAGCGTGTACGTCCCGGCTTCGGCCGGTACCTCGAAGGCACCGGACGGCCAGCTGCTCTGACCGATCAGCTCGCCGTCACGGCTGAGGCTCAGGTTCCCGATGTCGCCGAAGGAACCGGGCTCGGCGTAGTGGGTGCCGTCGCCCCACATGGCGTCCGCGAAGCCGATGTAGTCGCCCTGCCGCTCGGCCGCGAGGACCGGCTTCCCGGTGGTGTCGCGGGGCGCGGTGGGCGCGATGACGCCGTCGTACCACTTCTCGGTGCGCCGTTCGCCGGCCGTGTACGCGTGCCGGGCGCCCATCATGATCTCGCCGAACGGGAAGCTGCTGTTGACCATCTGCAGCCAGGCGGTGTCACCGGCGGAGTAGTACTCCGTGCGGGTGCCGGGGGCCGGGACCGTCTCCAGGGAGCCGAAGCCGACGCCGACGCCGTTCGGACGGTAGGCGGCCGGGAATTCCGTGAAGTCGGTGGTGATGCCGGCGGAGCCGTAGGCCGAGTCCGTGCGGCCCAGCTGGGCGTCGCGGACGCGGTACTCCTTGTCGTCGCGGAGGGCGCCGGTCTCGGGGAAGGCGAGGTTGTAGAGGTACGGGCTCTTCGCGGTGGCGTTCCAGGCGAGGGTGACCTCGCCGGCCGCGAGCTTGCCGAGGAGCGCGGTCGCCTCCGTGGACGGGACCGAGAGGACGGGCAGGCCGTTGCCGGAGAAGCCGCCCGCCGGGTACCAGCGGCCGGGGGTCGAGTGGTACGTGATGACGGCGACGGCGCCCGCGGCCTTGGCGTTCCGGGCGAGGGTGCCCACGTAGTCGTCGGTGTCCGGGAGCCTGACCAGGGCGATGCGGCCCTGGACCCCGGCGGCCTCGAGCTCGGCCGGCGTGCCCGTACCGGCGTCGACGAGGCGCGCGGAACCGGTGCCGTCGAGGTTGTCGGAGCCGGGGGAGCCGGTCAGCGGGTGCAGGGCCAGTCCGTCGCCGGTGCGCAGCGAGGTGATCTGCGGGGCCGCGGCGCGCCAGTAGCTGCCGAACTCGAAGTCGCCGTCCTCGGGCGCCCCTTCGACCGAGGCGTAGTAGCCGCGGATGCTGCGCGGGCCCGCGGCCGTTCCGGCGTGCAGCCAGAAGTCGTCCCAGGAGCGGGAGAACGCGAGGGTGGCACCGCGGAGTTCGGTGGTCCGGTCGGTCTTCACCGACAGCCGGCGGGCCTTGCGGGCGTCGAGGACGACGGTGGTGTCCTTCTTCAGTTCGACCTGCGGGCGGCCGAGGTAGCTGAGCGAGTCGTTCAGCGTGGCGCCCTCGCCCGTGTCGGGCGTGGTGACGAAGGAGGAGAGGAAGTAGCTGCCGGGGCGCAGGCGGTAGACCTGGTCGGCGGCCCCGTCGTTGAAGCGGCGCTCGCCGCTCGCGGTGTCGGTGCCGATGACGTCGAGGGAGGAGGCGCCGGAGGCGGGCTTGCCCTGACGGTCGATCAGCTTGACGCGCAGGGTGACGGTCTCGGGCTCCACGTACAGCGAGAACGGGGTGGAGACGTGGATGCCGCCCTGGCCGGTGGCGACGACGCGGCCGGTGACGTCGCCGTACTGGGCGCGCTCCAGGCGGGCGTCGGGGGCGAGGTCGAGCGGGACCTCGACGGTGGCGCCGGCGGGGACGGTGACGGTGTGCTCGCCGAGGCGGGCGACCGGGGACGTGACGGCGGAGCCGTCGTTGCCGGTGACCTTCTCGACGGCCAGGTTCAGGGTGACGGGCGCGTCGGAGGTGTTGGTGTACGGGACGGAGACCGTGGTGCGGTCGGTCTTGTCCTGCGGCCAGGAGGAGCTGCCGCCCTGGACGGCGGGGGCGCTCAGGACCGTCTGGTCGATGGCGGCCTTGACGTCGAGGCGGCCGCCGCCGACCTCGCGGACGTCGCCGGGGACGGCGCTGTCGGCGGAGGCGACGAGCGCGGACTTGATCTGCTGGGCGGTCCAGTCGGGGTGGCGCTGCTTCACGATGGCGGCGGCGCCCGCGACGTGCGGGGTGGCCATCGACGTACCGGACATGGACTGGTAGGCGTACACGCCGCGGCCGCCGGCCGCGGCGGCGGAGATGCCGACGCCGGGGGCGGCTATCTCGGGCTTGAGGGTGTGGTTCACGATCGTCGGGCCGCGGCTGGAGAACCAGGCGGTGGAGTCGTCGCGGTCGGTGGCGCCGACGGTGAGCACGCTCGGCGCGCAGCCGGGCGAGGAGACCGTGTTGTGGGCGGGGCCCGAGTTGCCGGCGGCGATGACGAACAACGTGCCCTTGTTCCGGGCGAGTTCCTCGGCCGCGGCGCTCATCGGGTCGGTGCAGTCGGTGGGTACGGAGCTGCCGAGGCTCATGGAGACGACGTCGGCGCCCTGTGCGACGGCCCACTCCATGCCGGCGATGATCCAGGAGGCGGCGCCGGAGCCGGAGTCGTTGAGGACCTTGCCGTTGAGGAGGTCCGCGCCGGGGGCGACGCCCTTCTTCTTGCCGTCGCTCGCGGCGCCGGAGCCGCCGACGGTGGAGATGGTGTGGGTGCCGTGGCCCTGGCGGTCGCCGGTGGTCTCGGAGTCGGTGAAGTTCTCCGCGGCGACGATGCGGCCCTTGAGGTCGGGGTGCTCGGCGTCGGCGCCGGTGTCGAGGACGGCGACCTTGGTGCCCTTGCCGTCGTAGCCGGCGGCCCAGGCCTCGGGGGCGTGGATCTGCTTCGTCGACCGCTCCAGGGTGGCTTCGACCTTGCGGTCGAGCCACAGCTTCTTCAGGCCGGAGGAGGCGGAGCGGGCGGCCGGGGTGCTGATCTCCGACCAGAAGGTGGCGGCCTGCTTCTTGTCCGCCTTGAGCGCGACGCCGTCGACGGCCTTGAGGACCTGCCCGCGCTTCGCGCCGCGCGGGGCGGCGGGGACGGAGCGGGCGAGATCGGAGCCGTAGACCGCGATGAGGGGCAGTGTGGCGGTGGCGGAGTCGTCGTAGCCCTGGCGGATCAGGCCGGTGACGTTGAAGAGCTCCTCGTCGACGCGTCCGGCGGCGAGCGCGGCGGTGGCGTTCTCGGGGTAGACGTAGAGGTCCTGGCCGGAGCGGCGGGTCTGGACCAGCGGGACGGTCCCGTCTTCGCCGGGCAGGGCCGTGGCCGCCGGGTTCCCCTCGGCGTCCCGGGTGACCAGGACGCGGTCGCCGGTGACCAGGGTCACCGTGGCGCTCTTCGTGCCGTGGCCCTCGCGGGCCCAGGCCTCGCTGCCGACCAGCGGTCGCTTGGCGGTCGTGTCGTCCTGCGGCTCTTCGGCCATGGACGGCGCGACCGCGGTGACGGCCAGGACGACGGCGGTCGCCGCCCCCAGGGCCGTACGCGAAAACGGACGCATCGCTCTCCCCATCTGAATCCGGAAAAAGGGCATAAGACGCCCCTCGCCGGAGGCTGTTGGTGCTGCGGTGGCGCCACATTGGCAGAGGTGAGGGCGGTACAGGGATGATGGGAGAGGCGGGAATACGCCGTGGCCGTTTCCCGCCAGGTCACCAACGGAACGAAAGCCTCCGGCGATCGTCCCCGGAAGATCCGGGGTGCCCGCCGGAGGTGCGGCGAGGGGTGGGGCAGTCATGCTGGGAGCGATAGGACTCGACGAACGCCAGGAGTCCGCGTACCGCGCCCTGGTCGCGCTGGGCGCGGCCGAGGTCACCGATCTCGCGCACCGGCTCGCCCTGCCCGAGCAGGACACCGAGCGGGCGCTGCGCCGCCTGGAGTCCCAGGGGCTCGCCGCCCAGTCCTCGGCCCGCACCGGCCGCTGGGTCGCGGCGCCGCCCGGGGTCGCGCTCGGCGCGCTCCTCACCCAGCAGCGGCACGAACTGGAGCAGGCCGAGCTGGCGGCCAAGCTGCTCGCCGAGGAGTACCGGGCGGAGGCGCAGGAGGCCGCCGTGCACGACCTGGTGGAGGTGGTGACCGGCGCGAGCGCGGTCACCCACCGCTTCCTCCAGCTCCAGCTGGGCGCGCAGGAGGAGGTCTGCGCCCTGGTGACGGGCAAGCCGATCGCGGTCTCCGGTCTGGAGAACGACGCCGAGGAGCAGGCGGCCGGGCGCGGGGTCCGCTACCGGGTGGTGATCGAGCGCGAGGTGCTCACCCTCCCGACGGGACTGCTCGAACTGTCCGCGGCGCTCAGCCGCGAGGAGAGGATCCGGGTCGCCGACCGGGTCCCCACGAAGCTGGTCGTCGCCGACCGGTCCCTGGCCATGGTGCCGCTGACCGGCCGGGGCGCCGAGCCGGCGGCGATCGTCGTGCACGCGAGCGGGCTCCTGGAGTCCCTGATGGGCCTCTTCGAGTCGGTGTGGCGGGAGGCGCTGCCGCTGCGGCTCGGGGCGGGCGCGCAGATCACCGAGGACGAGGCGCCGGGCCCGGACGTGATGGACCTGGAGATCCTGTCGCTGCTGCTCGCCGGGATGACGGACGCGAGCGTGGCCAAGCAGCTGGACCTGGGGCTGCGGACGGTGCAGCGGCGGGTGAAGGGGCTGATGGAGCTGACCGGGGTGACGACCCGTCTGCAGCTGGGCTGGCACGCGTACGAGAAGGGGTGGGTGGCCCGCGGCTGACTCCGGGGCGTATGGGAAGGTGAGCGGCCTGTTCCGCTTGCACTTTCGATCTTCTGGAGCTCAGCCCCCATGAACGGACGACGCCGTCGTGCCCTGCTGGCCACCGTGACCCCGATGCTGGAGCCGGGGGAGCGGGTCGAGGTCACGACCGTCGTGAATCTGAGCAGCGTGTCCGTGCGGCGGACGGCGGCGTTCGCGGTGGCCTCCGCGATCGCGTCCGGTGGCGCGATGACCGTGATACCGACGCCGGTCCCGATGTACCTGACGATGACGGACCGCCGGATCATCATCCACCGGGCGGACCCGGTCTTCGCGAAGCCGGTGGAGCTCACCCTGACGGTTCCACGCGCGGGCCTCGTCCGCTCGGAGGTCAAGGAGCGGTTCGTCAACTCCTCCTTCGTCGTCTCCCCCGCCGCCGGCGGGGAGGGCCTGAAGATCATCTTCGCGCTCCTCGGCCGCAAGGAGCGCGACCTGGTGGCCGCCGCGCTCCCCGTCGTGCCCTGACGTACCCCGTCCGCCTGCCGCGACCTGCGCGAACCCGCGCCGTCCGGCACCCTGGGCAGCGTGGGTGTGTGGCAGCTCCTGATGATCGCGACGGTGATGCTGCTCGGCCTGTTCGGGGTGCTGACGCCCGGCGTGCCGGGGACGTGGCTGGTGTGGGCGGCGATGCTCTGGTGGTCGCTGCACGAGCGCACGGACCTGGCCTGGATCCTGCTCGCCGCCTCGACCGGCCTGCTGCTCCTCACCCAGGTGATCGTCTGGCAGCTGCCGCCGCGCCGCTTCCGGGGCGTGGGCATCACCCGGCGCATGGTGACGTACGCGGGGGTCGGCGCCGTCCTGGGCTTCGTCCTGATCCCGGTGGTCGGCGCGATCCCCGGCTTCGTCGGCGGGATCTACCTCTCGGAGCGGCTCCGCCTCGGCGGCCACGGCCAGGCCAGGGCGGCGACACGGACGGTGATGCGGGCGGCGGGCACGAGCGTGCTCGTCGAACTCTTCGCCTGCCTGCTGATCGTGGGCGCGTGGGCGGGGGCGGTGCTCTGGGGCTGAGGACCAGGTGCCGGACCGAGCGGCGACGCGGGCTACGTCCCGGTAGGCCCCACGTACGGGCGCCGGAGCAGGCTACGCCCCAGAAGGCCGCACGCACGGGCGCCGCAGCGGGCTACACCCCGGTAGACCGCACGCACGGGCGCCACAGCGGACTACGTCCCAGAAGGCCCCATGTACGGCCGCCGCAGCAGGCTACGTCCCGGAAGGCCCCACCCCGACGCCCAGGTAGCGCGCCGCGTACGAGCCCCAGGGACGCCACTCCTCCGCCTCCGGGGCGCCCTCGGGGGCCACGTCGGGGTCGCCGAGGGCCCGCATCCGGATGAGTGCCGCGGCCTCGGGGGTCACGCCGGGGACGGCGAGCAGGGCGCGCTCGGCCTCGTCGCGGTCGGCCCCGGGATCGAGGCGTACGGCTCCGTCGGCGAGGGCGCGGGCCAGCGGCCCGGCGACGGGGTGGTCCGTCAGGGCGGTGGGTTCAGGGAAGACGTGGGTGAGGGTTCCGCAGGGGGTGGCCAGCGGGGTGCCGAGGAGTTCGACGAGCCGGGCCGACTCCTCGGCGCCGAGGACCGTGCGCAGGGCGAACTCCTCGGGCTCGGCCGTGCCCGGGGAGCGCACGCCCGGCCTCGCGGCCACCTGGGCGGCGAGCCCGGGGGCCGCCCCGAGGCGCTCGGCGACCGCGTACGGATCGGCGTCGAGGTCGAAGAGCCGGCGCAGCCGGTGCACGGCGGTGGTCAGGTCGCGCAGCTCGGTGAGGTGGATCCGGGCCTCCAGCCAGCGGCCGCCGGAGCGCTCGTCGACGGAGACGACGCCGGTGCCGTACGGGAGGCGGAGGGTGCGCCGGTAGGTGCGGGCGCCGGGGGCGCCGACGACCTCCTCGACCCGGGGCACGGCCTCGGCGGCGAGCAGGTCGAAGACCTCGCCGACCGCGTACGGTCCCCGGTGGGCGAGCCGCAGCGGCACCCCGGCGGCGAGCGCGGTACGGGCCCCCGCCCCGCTGCCCGCCTCGGCGCGCAGGGCCGTGGGGGTACGGGCGTATACGGCACGGATCGTCTCGTTGAACTGGCGGATGCTGGCGAACCCGGCCGCGAAGGCGATCTCGGTGACGGGCAGCCCCGTGGTCTGGAGCAGCAGGCGGGCGGTGTGCGCCCGCTGGGCGCGGGCGAGTGCGACGGGCCCGGCGCCCAGCTCGGCGGTGAGCTGGCGCTGGACCTGCCGGGTGCTGTAGCCGAGGCGCCCGGCGAGGCCGGGCACGCCCTCGCGGTCGACGACGCCGTCGCCGATCATGCGCATGGCGCGTCCGACGAGGTCGGCCCGGACGTTCCACTCGGCGGAGCCGGGCACGGCGTCGGGCCGGCAGCGGCGGCAGGCGCGGAAGCCGTGGCCCTGGGCGGCGGCGGCCGTCGGGTAGAAGGAGACGTTCTGCCGCTTGGGGGTGACGGCGGGGCAGCTGGGCCGGCAGTAGATGCCGGTGGTCCGGACGGCGAAGAAGAACTCTCCGTCGAACCGCGCGTCCCTGCTGCTGACCGCCTCGTAGCGGGTGTCGTCGTCCCTCATGGCTTCCAGTGTGCGGGAGGCGCCCCACCCCGGCTCGCGGTTTTCGGACACCGCGATCGGGGTGGGGCGGACCGGCGCTAGCCGAGCCGGCCCTGGCGCTTGAACTCCATCTGGGCCCGGCCGCCCGCGCCCATCCGCTTCCACTCCTTGAGCATCTCGGAGCGGACGCGGGCGTCGGTCTTGGCCACGATCCGCCGGTTCTCGCGGATGAGCTTGCGGTAGCTCTCCAGGCGGCGCACGGGCAGCGAGCCGTCCTCGATCGCCGCCGCCACCGCGCAGCCGGGCTCGGACTCGTGGGCGCAGTCGTGGAAGCGGCAGTCCGCGGCCAGCTCCTCGATCTCCGAGAAGACCTGGCCGACGCCGGTCTCGGCGTCCCAGAGTCCGACGCCGCGGAGTCCGGGGGTGTCGATGAGGACTCCCCCGCCGGGCAGGACGAAGAGGTTGCGGGTGGTCGTCGTGTGGCGGCCCTTGCCGTCGACGTCGCGGGCGGCCTGGACGTCCATCACGTCCTCGCCGACCAGCGCGTTGGCGAGGGTCGACTTGCCGGCGCCGGAGACGCCGAGCAGCACGGTCGTGCCGCCCGCGATCGTCGCGGCGAGCACGTCGACGCCTTCTCCGCTGGCGGAGCTGACGGGCAGCACCTGCACGCCGGGCGCGACCGTCTCCACGTCCTCGACGAGGTAGGACAGCCCGACCGGGTCGGGCACGAGGTCGGCCTTGCTGAGGACGACGGTCGGCTGGGCGCCGGACTCCCAGGAGTCAGCCGACGTACGCAGCAGTGCCTCGCCGCTCGAACTGGACATCGCAAGCGCGAGGAAGCGTTCGATCCGCCCGAGGTCGAGTTCGACCGCGAGCGACACACAGATGACGATGTGATCGATGTTAGTGGCCAGCACCTGGCCCTCGGACCGCTTGGACGACGTCGACCGCACGAACGCGGTCCGGCGCGGCAGGATCGTCCGCGCGTACCGCGGATCACTGCCCTCGGGGTCGACGGCGACCCAGTCCCCCGTGCACACGACCTTCATCGGGTCATGGGGAACGACGAACGCGGTGTCGGCACGGATGACACCGTCAGGGGTGGCCACATCACACTGGCCGCGATCGACCCGGACGACCCGGCCCGGGACCAGACCCTGCGCGGCGTACGGGGCGAACTCGGCCTCCCAGCCCTCGTCCCAGCCGTAGACGGCGAGCGGGTGCTGGACAGCGGAAGAAGAAGACGGGTGAAGCGGAGCGTTGAACAAGGGGAACCCTTCGAAGGGTGGCCCCGGCGGCGCGCTCCGAGCGCGCGGAAGTCGAGTGGGTGTCAGCCGGAGACCACAGGGGTGGGAACGATGAACTCCTGAATGCGGGCAGAGCCCGTCACCGTGACAGTCATCAATGTCCTCACCTCCTGCTTCTTCTCAACAAACCAACACCGCCCCTCGGGAGCGGATGATCAGCACCCTAGCGCCGCCCCAGGGCACGGCACCACCGATTAAATCCGAGACCTCACCCGCCGACATCGGCTGCGGGCGCTCCGCCGTCACGCCGCGAGTCGTACAGACTACCCACAGTGTTGCCCCGTGCTCCTCCCTACGGTGCGTGGGAGCATTGAAACGGCGAAGGGGCTGTGACCGGTTTTCCCGGTCACAGCCCCTTCGGTTTGCTCAGCGTGTCAGCGTGAAACCGCCCCTCAGGCGCCGCCTCGCCGTGGCGCGTTAGCGGGTGCGCTTGGCCAGACGGGGCGCGACAGCCCTGCGGAAGTGCTCCAGGCGTGCGCTGTCGTGTTCGACGTACTCAAGGATGTCGAGCGCGGCCTCGGTGTCGCCGCGGGTGGCTTCCTGGTAGAGAGTCCAGATGCCGTCGCGGACCCGGTCGTAGACCTCCGTCTTCACGCTCTCGTCTGCCTCGCCGAGCACGACACGCCACAGCGTGAGCATCAGCTCGTCGCGGGTGTCGGCCGACAGCTCCTCCTGGAGCGCGGCCATGATGACGCCCGCCGCCGGGGCGGCGACCGGGGCGAGCATCGCCTGATCTTCGACATGCCCGTCCAGCGTCACCCCGCCCATCTCGGCGGCGGACCGGGCGGAGATGATCCGACGCAGGTCCTGGCCGACATGGCCGCGCTCACCGCACCGGCATTCGTACGCATCCCAGTCGATCCGGTCGATTTCGATTACCCAGGGGGCCAAGGCCGTTCCTTCCGCAATGCGCCTTCGAGCTTACTCGACTCAGGCAGCAGGACCTCGCACACATCGCAGATGGCCTTCTCCTGCCAGATTTTACCCATGCCGTCCTTGAGGTTCTCCACCCGCATGGCACGGGTGAAAACTACAAGGTTCGGGTCCCAGTTGGTGACCTCCAGAATGTTGATCTCCGCGCAGCTGCCGTGGCCGGAGCAGCTCGTAGCGATCTCGCCGGTCTCACGGTGAACCGCGGCCGTCCAGGTTCCCGCCTTGGCCGCGCCCGTGGCCTTCCCTGCCTCGCTGTCGCGGAGAGCGGCAGCATCGCCGAGGCGCTGTTCGAGGGTCCAGTTGCCGGATGCCTGCTCACGCTCCACGTTGGGCATGGAACCCGCTCGGGGACCCCGGGTGCCGGTTTTGGCATCGCCGTATCGGTAACCGTGTGAACCACGCTGTGGGTTGGACGTTCCGGAAGCACCGGTCGCGGGAGCATCTGGAGTTGAGGCCGCGCTCGACGTGGACTCGGCCGCATCCTGGGGAGTGCTGCCCCTCTTGGAGGCCGCTGCGTTAGCGCCCGCCGCCTCCTCGGTAGCGGCCTTGGCCGCGCCGCCCGCTGTGGCTGCGCCCTTGGGGCCCGCTATGTCAGCCTCCGCCGAAGCCTTGGCACCATTGCGCCTAAATTCGGCCCTGGGGGAAGTGATTTCCGGTCCTGGCCCGCAGTCGCCAAAGAAATAGCTGCAGGTGCCTACGAAAGCAACACCGGCCTCCTCAGCACATGCTGGCATGAGGAAGCCCAGGCTCCCGTCGGTGCAGGCAACTACAGCGCTAACAAGGACGACCACAACGACGACCACGACAACGACGGCCACGACATCCTCAACGATGTCGCCGATATCGTCCCAGCCCCACCCAGAGTCGTCGTCACCTCCGCCACCGGACGAGGTTGTGGTTGTGGTTGTCGTCGTCGTGGTTGCTGTGGTCGTGGTCGACGCCCCGCAGTCGATCACGCACTTGTTCATGCTCGGGTCGGTGTACCAGGCGTCCAAGCCGCTGGGGTCGCTGCCGCTGGCGGGGTTGTCGGCCGCGTAGGTGTAGCCGCCCATCTGGTTGGGGTCGCCGGCCTGGAAGACCGGGTCCGGGCTCAGGAACCGGCCCGTGGCGGAGTCGTAGTTGCGGACACCGAGCAGGTTTAGGCCCGTGGAGGTGTCCAGCGGTTGGCCGAGGAATCCGCGGTTCTCGTCCGGGGACACCCATGATGTGGGCTTCGGGCCTCGGGCGTTGCCGTACGGGTCGTAGTACCGCCGGGTTGCCAGCAGAGTGCCTGCGTCGACGGCTGTCGTTGATGTGCCCTGCGCGTTGGCGACCTGGTAGGTCACGCTGCCCGAGCTGCTGCGTGTGATGTCGGTGCCGTCGGGGCCCGAGTAGTGGCGCAGGCCGGTCCAGGTCTTGGCCGCGACGTTCAGGGTGATCTGCTCGGCGCCGCCGAAGAGGTACAGGATGCGAGCCTTGTCGGTGCTGCCGGCCGTGCTGGTCTGGATGAGTAGCTGGCCGTCGGCGTCGTACAGGTACTTGCTGGTGTTGCTGGTGGTTCCGGTCGGAGTGGTGACCGCGGCCGTCCGGCCCTCGGCGTCGTACGTGAGCGTCTGTGTCTGGCCGGCCGGGACGGCGCCGGTGGTGGAGGTGGTCCACACCTGGCCGGCGCTGCCGCAGGCGTCCAGCTTGAGCTGGGTGCCCGTGGTGGCGCTGGCGGCCGGGTCGGTCAGGCAGACCGCGCTGTTGGCCGCATTGACCAGGGTGCCGGTGGTGGTTGCCTTCCACTTCTGTGTGGCGTCCGCACTGCAGGTGTCGATCACCACGAGGGTGCCCGCGGCGGTCGCGTTGGCCACTGTGTCCAGGCACATGCCGAGCACCTTGACGGTGCCGTCCGTGCCGACGGTCCACTTCTGCGCCGTGCTGGTGCCCGAGCAGGCGTTGACCTGGACCTTGGTGCCGGGGGCGGTGGCGCCGCCCGCGGCCTCGATGCAGAGCTTGCCGCCGCCGGTGAGGGTGAAGCCGGTGGTCAGCGGGCCGGTCGTGGAGACCTTCCGGCTGACGGTGTTGCCGGCGTTCTTGTTGCCGTACGCCGGGTCGGCGAAGCCGTTCGTCCAGGTGGCAGCCCCGGTGGCGGGGTTGTTGTTGACCGTGGTACCCGCCTGGTTGGGCAGGTTGGCGGCCGCGGTGCCGTCGGCGCCGGTGTACGCGATGGACTGGGTGGTGTCGGCGAGCGCGTTGCCGCCCGGGTCGTGGTTGACCATGCCGGTGCGGTCACCGAGTTGGTCGAAGGTGTACGTCTGCCAGTACGCCGCCGGGCCGCCGACCGTGGTGGTCTTGATCTGGCCGGAGCTGGTGGTCTGGACCTTGGCGGTATTGCAGCCGCCAACTGCGCCCACCGGCGCCGCCGATGGCGAGGTGATCCCCGCGGTGTCCGTCCAGGCCTGGGTCAGGCGCTGGAAGGAGTCGTAGGTGAAGCACTGCGTGTCGTGCGTGGTGTTGTTCTGCAGGTCGTCGATCGCGGTGATCTCGCCGGCCTGGTTGTAGCGGTAATTCACGACATCGAGAGCGGTGGTTGAGGTCTGCGCCATGCTGCTGGTCTGCAGGACCCTGCCGGTCGTGCCGTCGTACTGAGCGAAGGTGGCCAGCTGCTTGCCACCAGGACCGTAGTTGGTCTGCTGGACGCGGCCGAATGCGTCGTGGACGCTCGTGGAGAGGTAGGCGGGGGTGTTGGCCGCGTTGATGTATCCGCCGAAGGTGTCCAGGTTGCCCTGTTGGGTGTATCCGTAGTCGACGTCTTCCCTCGGCAGGTTGCCGTCGGCCTGGTAGTGGGTGGTGGACAGCAGGCCGAGCGTGGGTGTGTAGTCGGCGGCCATCGTGTATGTGACGGTGCCGCTCGCGGGTGCGGCGGACTGCCCCGCGGCTGCGAAGCCCTCCGCCGCGGGGATGGTCAGGGTGTTGCCCGTCGGCTGGTATGCCGTGTTGTAGCCGGTGACGGCCTTGGTGTACGCCTTGCCGGATGCACCGCCCACGTAGCGGGTCGAGGAAGTCGGGTAGCCCTTAGCCAGGGTGTCGTACGCCCAGCTCGACTGCTGCTTGGCCGGGTCCGGGGTCGCCTGCCACGCACCGGAGTACTCGCCGGTGCGCCGGTTGTTCCAGTCGTAGGTGAAGGACAGCACCTGGCCGCGCGGGTCGGTGGTCTGGAGCAGGTTGCCGGCGAGGTCGTACTTGTCGAATGTTCCGGTACCGGTGTTGGGGTCGGTCTGCGAGACCTTCTGGCCCAGGAAGTTGTACGTGTTGGACCAGGTGTTGCCCGCGTTGTCCTTGACCGTGGCGACCTGGCCGCCCGGCGTGTACGTGTAGTTCGTCGTCGCGTTGGCCGCCGGGACAGCGTTGACCGTGCCCTGCTTCCACAGCACGGTGCTGCTGTCGCTGGCTACCACGACCACTGTGGAGTCGGCACGCACCCGGAAGGTGGAGCCGGTCGTGGCCACCAGGCCCGTCGTCCACTTCGAGACGTTGGACGTGGTGTACACCGCGAGGTTGCCGTCGCTGCCAAACTTGGCGTAGGCGCCGGGGTTGCCCGCGGTGCCGCTGGACCAGATCGTCTTGCCGGTGGCCAGACCGCTCAGCACCAGGTTGCCGTCCGCCTGCATGACCAGGCGCACGGTGTTCGAGGCGATCGAGGTACCCGAGGGAATGATGTCTCCGCTGCGGAGGATCACCGTCGTGCCGGTGTTCTTGACCACGCTGCGGACTGTTTGTCCCAGCCCGTTGGTGAAGGCCGCCGTGGACCGCCCGCCCGCGGAGGGGACGCTGTCCGTCTCGTCGGCGCCGGGATAGGTGGTCGAGGTGTGCCACTGCTCGATGGCCTGGTGCCACAGGGTCGACCTGATGAACCGGCCCTGGCCGTCGTAGGTCGTGGTGTTCTCGGCCGGGATCTGGTTCTCGTTGGCCGCGAAGAGCGTGCTGGAGGGTCCGCTGGTCGGCTCGTAGTAGGGGGCGTACGAGGTGATCGGCCAGCCGTGCGAATCGTAGAACGTGTCGGCCACGATCCGGCCGGTGTTGTTGTCGCCCTGCGGCATGCTCTGCGACTGACGCGGCTGGAGCATGCCGTCGTAAATCGAGATGCTGGTGGCGTACGTGCCGTCCTCGCGCAGGGTCTTGGTAGTCACCGAGGTCGGCGCGCCGGGCTGGGTGACCGTGCCACCAGGGGCCGCGACGGCGCCCGGGTTCACCGAGTAGCTGAAGGTGCGGTCGGCGCTCTGGCCGGCTCCCTTGTCACGGCCGGGTAGCCACACAGCGGTGCGTCGGCCCAGAGCGTCGTACGTGACGTCGGTCTTGCGCCCGTTCACGTCGACGTGCTGGGTCTCCAGCCCGCGCAGCGGGGAGTGCGTAGAACTGACCACCCAGTTCTGACTGTTGGTGGTCTTGACCGTGGTGGGGTTGGTGATGTTACCGGCGTCGCTCCACGCCGGGGTGAAGTCGGTGTGGGTGTTCTGTCCGGTCGCGTCGAGGGCGTCGGTGATCCGGCCGATGCCGTCGTACTTCATGGCGGCCGTTGTCTGCCAGTTCTCGGTGGTGCCAGTGAAGCCGGTGGCCATCTGCGTGCCCGTGACCGCGGCCGTGGCCGAAACCTGGCCAAACGTCCCGAGTCCCGTGAGGGTGCCGTCGCCCTTGTAGTAGATCTTCCGGTCGGACAGCAGGTTCGAGGCATCCACGGCCGTGCCGCAGGGCCCCTTGACCACGGTGACCTGGGCCGGGTACGAGAGCATCTGGGGATTGGTGGACGGGGCGCTCGCGTACACCGTCGTCGAGCACTTCTCCTGGCTCGGATCGCTCACGTCACCGTGCGCATCCGTGCTGGAGACCCGCCCCTGGTCGTCGTACGTGGTGTCCGTACGCGTGTGCCGCCAGGTCCCGTCCGCGAGCTTCGCGTAGCCGTGGCTCTGGATGCTCTGCATCCGCCGGGCCACGAGCGGGGGCAAGGCGGACAGGGCCGGCTTGGTCTCGCCCGGGTGTTCCGTCTGCTCCCAGCCGCTCCACGCGGTCTGGGGAACGGTCGCGGTGTCGGTGGAGGTGAACGGACCGTTCACGCTCGTGGACGCGATCGAGCCGCCGGCCGCCGTGTAGATGTCCTTCTGGAGCTCGGTACCCGCCAACTGGTCGGCGTCGGTGACGGTCTGGACGACCACACCGCCGACCTTGGCGTCCAAGGTCACTGAGCGGCGGGTGCCGTCAGCCTTGTAGTCGCCGTCCATGCCCTGGAGGTATGTGGAGACCGTCTGCGTGACGGGCTCGGGGGCCCGGCCGGTCTGGACCGTCACCGTGCGGAAGCCTCTGAACTGGTTCCAGGTGCGGTACTGGTCGTCCGTGAAGGCCGAATCGTCGCGGTGCCATGCAGCGCCCGCATAGCTGTAGGTAGCCACGCGGGCCGCGGAACCGGCTGGGGCCGCCGTGCCGTTCGGCTTGTACGTCGACGCGATCGTCAGATCCGAGGTGGTGACCTGGCGGACCGTGATCTTGTTGAACCAGTCCTCGATCGGCTTCGAGGCGCCCGGAACGGTCCAGGGCACCGGGTAGCAGGAGTTGGTGTTCGAGTCCGCAGCGGCGAAGGACAGCGTCTTGCCCGCACAGGGAGCGAGGTTGTAGTCGACGGCGATCGACTCGCCGGTCTCCGTCTGGATGCTCGAGATGCGGGGGTGATACAGCGGCGGGGCTGACGGCATCACGTCGTTGACGCGGTTGTCGATCTCCGTACCCGTGAACGCCACCTTGTTCAAGGTGATGTCACTGTTGCCGTTCCCGTAGGTGTCTTTACCCGTGTGCTGGACCGTCTGGAGCCACATGACCGCCTGGAGGAAGCCGGAGTGCTCCGGGTCTACGGAGGTTCCGGTGACCGGGTCGGCAGTTCCGCCCGCGTCGGAAAAAACGTGCCCGAGCTGGTAGGAGTCGACCGGCAACAGCTGGTCAGTCGTGCCGTCCTTGACGTGGACCCGGGTGGTGATGCTGTCCAGACGGGTGGTCGACCAGAACGTCGGACCCGCGATCACGCACACGTCCTTGGGAACGGTCGTAGCACCGTCCGGAATCGTCGTGGTGTCCGTGGAGTCGCAGTGCAGGTCCCATGGCGTGTCGGGCCAGTGCGGAGACGTCTCGTCCTTCAGGTTTCCGGCGGAGCAGTCCGTGAAAGTATCCGTCGGCTGGCAGCGCTGCTTGGAATTGAAGAGAACCTGGGCCGAGGGGGTGCGCTTGGCCAGAGCGTCGTCGAGCGTGTAGCCGTACGAAATCGAGGTGAGCGTGCCTCCCCGGATATAGGAAGTCAGCGTGCCGAAGTCGCCGTCGGCTGCCTGACCTCCGCCGAGGCTGTAGTAGTTGGATTCCGTGGAGTAGTCGTATCGCTGGATGAGGCCGTTGGGCGAGACGACGAAGTCGAGGTTCCAACGCCAGCCCTCGGGCTTGGCACACCGAGATGTCTTGCCCTTGGCCGAGTCGTAGCACGGGTCACCCGATTGCGGGTGGAAGACCGGCTCGCCCCAGGCTGAGTCGGTGCTGTCGTCCGTGGGGGTGCCGGACTGCGGGACCGCTGCGGTGCCCACGCCTGCGGGCGCATGGTTCGAGCCGAAGTAAGCGGCCGAGCCGTCGGTGGTCAGGACACGGAAGTACGTGCCGTCCTGAAGACCGTTGGCGGCGCCGGAGAGCTCCTGGACGATGGTGCCGTCGTCGCCACCCAGCTTCCACTGGCGCAGAAGCCCGGGGACGTCCGGATCCTTGGTGTCCGGTACGAGGACTCCGGAGTGCGGGCCGAAGGAGATCTGGGCGTTGGCGCCGGTCCAGCAGTTGTCGGCGGAGCCCTTGAGGATCTTGTCGCCGTTGCCGTCGCGGAGGCTGCCGCAGCCTCGGTAGGTGCGCTCGACGAAGCCGGGGTCGTAGCTCCAGCCGTCGCCGATCCAGGAGGACTGGGAGTTGCGGGCCGAGGTCTCGCCGTCCACGGCCTGGGAGTTGTATGAAAGTGCTACGGAGGGCGCGTTGCCGCCCAGACCGGCAGGGACCGAGATCGGATACGAGTAGGTGAAGGATCCGGTTCCGCTGGCCTGCCAACTGCCCGAGGGGTTAAGGGAGGTGGCTGCGTAGTCACCCTGCGAGCCGCCACTGCCAGAAGTCACCGCAAGGGCTGTGCCCTCGGACGCCTGGGCGGAAGCCGCGGTCATCGACGTCGTGCCGGCGCCCTCAGTGGCGGCCGCATCGAGCCTGATGGTGGTGGTGAGCTGGTCTGCCGTGGCCCTATTGGTGAACGGGACCGCGGTGCGGGTGCGGCACTGGGTCAGCTGTGGAGTCGTAAGAGCACAGGCAGGCATCTGGACGAGCTGGAGGCGAGAGCCGTATCCGCCGCCGTACGCCTTGGCAAGGGTGCTGTAGTCGATGACGACCTGGACCTCGCCAGATGCTTCCGTCGACTTGGAGGGGGCCACTGCGAGCAGCATGCCGTTGACGCCGGCTTCGAGGACTCGCTCGTGCGGGGCTACTCGGACACGGACACCGTCTGGCGATGCGGGGCGCTTACCAGACGCGGAGGCCTTCCCAGCTCTGCTGGGTGCCACCCAGACGGGCAGGGAACCCGCCTTGATGAGACCGTTCCCGGACCTTTTTGCGCTCTCAGTCGACTTGGCGCCGTTACTTGGCGCCATGCCGGCACCGAGCTGAACTGTTACGGAGCCGGCCTTCGGCCAGGAAGGCCGAGGAGCCTGGTAGGGCTTCAACGGCCGGTAGCCACTTGGGCGTCCCGGCGTCGGGCCTTTCGACAGTTCATGTCCGGTCACTCCGGCAATCAAGGGCACCGGCTTCGGGTTCCAGACCTGCCCCTTGAAGGTGTAGTGCCCGGCCTGCCCCCCACGGCCCTCCCAGTCGTCCCTGTCACCGCCTCCCGGCAGCCTGAGCGTGAGCCCCTGAGCGGACGACAGCGGCAGAATCAGAGCCAGAGTGGTGAGAAGTGCTATGCCCAGAAGCGGCCTTCCACCCCAAAGCCGGAGTCTCTTGCCTACAAACCTTCGACGTCGACTTGCCACCTGGCTCCCCCGCACATCCGGCAGCCCGATCAGGATGCCGCAGCTCACGACCACACCATGTGCATGATCAACGGGAGGCTATTGATGTTGTTGGGGCTTAATCAATACCGTGACTCGCCCGCCAGTTCGACCAAAGCGAGGCGAGCGCAACGGTGCACTATGTCCCGCTTTGCGGAGGACGAACGGCCTATTGCTTTCACAAATCGCTCCCCCTGGAGACTGGCGCATTGTGGTGCCACCTCAGCCACACATGGGGGAATCCATTCTTCCACTCACTCACCCTTGCGAGGAACTTGACTCACGCATTACCAACCCATCCAGATATCCAACAACCGGAAGCGTCTGAGTCCGCCTCAAAAGCTTCTCTGCGCGCTGATCGCTGCAGCCCTCTCGGCACCGGCCGCGCCCGTGTGGGCCCAGGACCCGGAACCCACGGCCGGCAGCAGCATGCTCAGCGCGCAGCAAGAGGCCATGGCTACGGGCCAGGAGGTGCCGGTCGATGCGCTCACCACCGAGACCACTGCAATCGTGGCCAACGCGGACGGCTCATTCACAAGCACCACGAACCTCATGCCCGTCCGAGTCCGCAAGGACGGTGCTTGGGTACCGGTCGATGCCACATTGCGTCAGAATGACGACGGCACGTGGTCGCCGAAGGCAACCCCCCATGGAGTTGCGCTCTCCGGAGGCGGCACCGGGCCGATGGTCCGCCTGAGCCACGAGGATGGCGCCACGCTGGCCCTGGCCACGCCGTTCCCGCTGCCGACTCCGACAATTTCCGGCGACACTGCGTTCTATCGCGAGGTCCTGCCCGGCGTTGACTTGTCAGTGTCTGTTACGGACCAAGGCGGATTCAGCGATGTCCTGATCGTCCACGACGCTGCGGCGGCCACCGATCCCCGCGTGAAGGAGCTGCGACTCGGGGCCGCAACCCAGGGCCTTGAACTCACCCCCACCGATTCCGGCGGCATGGAGGCGAAGACTGCAGACGGGTCCCTGGACTACGTATCACCTCGCCCCATCATGTGGGACTCCGCGTCGCCTAGCGAGGGGACCGTCTCCACGACCGCTGCCACGGCCGCACCGAGCCTAACCGCTTCGAGTGCCGACCAGGCTCTCCAAACCGACGGGGGCGATCCTGCCACCACACCTGAGGCGGTCTCCTCGGTCGAGGGTCCCGGTGTGGGCGCCCTGGTCGACCTGGTGCCCATGACTGCCTCGTCGTCCGCCGTCACGCTGCACCCGGACCCGGCCGTACTCGCCGACCCGAACACCGTGTACCCGGTCTACATCGACCCGTACACCAACCCGGTCTCGAGCACTTCCGGCCACTACACCGAGGTCTACTCCAGCTCGCAGTGCGCCAACAGTCCCCAGTACGACAAGCCTCAGAGCAACGGTGAAGGCGTGGGCTACCAGCGCTGGGGCGGAGCCTGCGGCGTGGGTCTGGAACGCTCGTACTACGCCATCAACACCACCGGTCTCGCACCCGAGATGATGGTCTCCAAGGCCATCATGTCCGTCCCGTCGACGTACGCCGCGAGCTGGGACTGCTCCAAAGACCAGCCCATCACCCTGCACACGACAGGCGCGATCAACGCGACCACCGACTGGAACAGCAAGCCGGCTGCCCAGGACGGCACCTACGCGGCCGTGCGAACCACCATCCCCAGCGCAGCCAACCCCGGCAGCAGCTGCAGCAACCACACTGCCAGCTTCACCGTGACGGCCCAGGCGCAGAAGATCGCCGACTCGGGCGCGGACTGGTGGACGGTCGGGCTCTACGGCGACGAGACGCTGTCCAGCGCCAACGACAACTACCTACGGCTTTCCACCGTGATCACTCTGATCACAACCTTCGACATTCCGCCGAAAACACCCGGCAACCTGTACACCACCCCCTCCGCCACCGGGGCCTCCGGGCCCTGCGTCACCAGCGGAATCGGCTGGGTAGGAGCCACCACCTACTCAGCCGCAGGAAGCAACCTCCAACTGCACGCCACCGTCGCGACCCAGATCCAGGGCGAACTCGCCAACGCGATCTACGACGTCTGGGACCGTACCGTTCTGGTCGACGGCAACTTCGCTACCGTCGCATCACCCACCAGCCCATACGTGGCATCAGGTACCGACGCCGATGTCCCCATAGGGGTCACCCTCAAGGACGGCCACGAGTACGGCTGGGACGTCTACGCCAAGACCAACTCGGCAGCCCACCTGCCCTCCCCCGTCTCAGCGCATTGCTGGTTCCGGACGGACTTCACCCCACCCAAAACTCCGGACATCGCTGTCAACCCCTCCTTCCCGCCCGTCGGCGAAGGCGCTGGCAATCCGGTGATCTACGCTGGACCTGACCCCGAAAAAAACAAAACCACTTTCAGCGTCTCCGCCACCGACACGGCACCTGCCGACACCTGCGCCCCTAGCGCCTGCCTGAGCAGTGGCATCGACCACTTCGTCTGGCGGCTGGACAGTCAACCGACCGCGCAGGTTGGTACTTCTGTACCGGCCGGCAACCCTGACGCCACCGGAACCTCGACCGCGACGTTCGAGATCCACATGACAGCCTGGGGAGTGCACACCCTCTACGTGGCCGCTGTTGACAACGCAGGAAACCTCTCGCAAGCTCCGACCAGTTACACATACACGGTCCCGTGGAATCCCGACACCAAGATCACACCCGGTGACATCGGCGGCGACGGCATCCCCGACCTCCTGGCCACCACCCGCACCGGCGACCTGGTCCTGCTGCCCGGCAACACAGACTCGGCACAGCCCCTGGCGCCGGCGCAGACCGACCCGCAAACCGCGCCCACCACGCCGGCCAGGGGCCCGGTCACGGTCTCGACTCCCGCCCAATCCCCAGACGGCACGGGATGGAACAACTACCTCATTGCCCACCGCGGCAACCTCCACAGCGCCAACGTGGACGACCTGCTCGCCTACAACAAGCAGAGCCACCAGCTGTACATCGTCAGAAATGACCTCGACCCGGCCGATGGCAGCGGCTGGCCGGGCACGAAGTACTCCACCTACGGCGGCTTCATGGGCGGCCGTTCCACCCCTGTACCCAAAAAAGACTGCGAGCTAAAGGAGGATTACGCGGACGACACACGCTGCCGTAGTGCCGGATACGACAAGACCGCGTGGAACATCGAACAGCTCGTTATCCCCGGCAACCTGTACGGCAACACCACCAACTTCCCGGCGGTGATCACCGTCGAGGACAAGAAGCTTTGGATTTACCAGATCGACAGTGGGCAGCAACTCGCGCACCCCTTGCTGCTCGGCGACGGCGACTGGTCCGGATACACCCTGATCGGACCAGGAACGGTAGGAGGCACACTCACCAAGAGCGTCGACGAGAAGGGCAACGTCACCGGCAGCGTCACCGGCGGATCCCGCGTCCTGTGGGCCCGCGACGACACCAGCGGCGCAGTTCTCA
The DNA here is from genome assembly GCF_055602235.1 of Streptomyces sp. NPDC037410. Classification (NCBI taxonomy): domain Bacteria; kingdom Bacillati; phylum Actinomycetota; class Actinomycetes; order Kitasatosporales; family Streptomycetaceae; genus Streptomyces; species Streptomyces sp. NPDC037410. The sequence goes on from NZ_JBVJWR010000011.1 coordinate 59,274, forward strand.
CCTTTCCGATCACCGTGGATTTCAACACACTGACTCCCGCGCTGCTCCACGCCCCGGTGCGTACCACGTTCACATCCGCCCTGGCCGTGCCCGGTGGCGGCAATCTCTGCCTCGACGTGTATGGCGGTGGATCGGCAAACGGAACCAAGGTCCAGGTGTGGACCTGTCACGGCCTCGGCTCCCAGCAGTGGACCGCCGGGCCCTCCGGCAGCCTGGTCAATCGGCAATCCGGCAAGTGCCTGGATGACCCGAATGGCAGCACCACTGCCGAAACCCAACTACAGATCTTCACCTGCAACGGGGGAGCACCACAGAACTGGACCACAGGGGCTGTCGACGGGTGGGACAAGAACCTGGCGACACCACTGGGCCTCACCCTTCCAGAGGCGAAGTATCCAGCGGTGATGTCCCCAGGAGACCTCAACAGCACTGTTGGCGGCCCGGACGGTCACCCAGAAATGTACGCGGTCGACAACTCCGGTCAGCTCCTGGAGTACCCGGGCACCGCTCCTCAGGGCACAGTCGCTGCATTCGCCGCTCCCGCCTCGCTGGGTGCGGTGGGCAATACCGCCACCCACGGCTGGCGCCTCAACGAGGGCACGGGCGCCACCGCAGCCGATGACCCGGGAAACCTCAACGCCACCTTGGCCGGCGCGTACGCGTGGACGAACGACACCACGCGCGGGAAGGTGCTCCAACTCTCCGGGACTACCGGGTACGCCGCCACCACCGGCCCGGCCGTGAATACCGCCGGCAGCTTCACCGTCTCGGCCTGGGTCAAACTCGGATCGCTGACCAGCAACTCCACCTTCGTTTCCCAATCGGGCTCCGTCGGGAACGTGAGCGGATTCCAGCTCTACTACTCCTCCGGCGCGAAGGCGTGGGCCTTCGGTCGCCACACCGACGGCACCGCAACCTCCTCATTCTCCGCCGCTTACGGGTCCGGAGCTCCGGTTGTGGCTGGGCGTTGGACTCATCTGGTCGGCGTCTTTGACGCCGCAGCGAACGAGATGCTGGTGTACGTGGACGGCCGTCTCGCCGGGACGCAAGCGTACACAGGTGTCGATTGGAACGCAGACAATGCGGTGCAGATAGGCCGCAAGGTAGCCGGCACTGTATACGCCGAGTACGCCAACGGCGCTGTGAGCGACATACGGATCTACGCAACCGCTCTACCCGCAGCGAACGCTGCGGCCACGGGTGAGTTGCCGGGAATCACCCAGCTCGACTGACCGGGCAGCGGTGGATGGTGCGCAACCACGTACCACCCACCGCAATCAGCGATCCGTTCTCTGTAACGTGAGAAGCGAAGCCAACGCAGCCACCGAGAATATACCAAAGCGCCCCAATTGTGCAATACTCTTCCATCAGGCAATGATTCGAATCATTCCTTCCCGGGACTTCCCTCGGCACAGCACTCTCCGTAGAATGCCGCCTCATGTCCTCGAAATTCGTGCTGGCGTTGAGGTTCTACTCCGTTCCGGTTATCGGCAGCTTCGCGCTCGCTCTGCATCACAAGATAAAGACGGGAAGCTGGACGTTCCCTGTCTATTTCACGATCCCAACGCTCGCGCTGGTCACGTACTCGTTCTGGTACAACTCCAGCCCTGAGCGTGTGGCAAGCCTGCAGGCCCGTAAGGCAGCACGCCGCACCTCGAAGCTGCGAGGCTGACAACCCGAAAATTTTACCCAATGGCAGAGTGGTCGACGGTCTGCCAAGCGAACGGTGTAGCCGGGGTGGTGGGGGTATTGGCGGACTGCGGAGAGACGGCCATCGAAGGTGATATCGAAGGCGTTCAGAGCGGTCTTCCAGTTCAGGGTCCAGCGGGCCTGGCCCTTGCTGGTGGGGTCGAACGACATGATCGCAATGTAGACGCTCTTCAACGCGGCCTGCTCGTTGGGGAAGTGGCCGCAAGCCTTGACCGCTAGACAGGGCACGGCCGACACGAGGCCCGCGCGGTGCGGTCCTTCACCGTCACCGGCCTCGATCTCGGCTTCCCGCCCGCACAAGGTGAGGTCCGCACGAGCCTGGGTTGCGCTCTGAGGAAATCTCTCTCCGCTGCATGTTCGTACCGGACTCCCAGGCCAGGGCGAGGAAGCGTTCGATCCGGCCGAGGTCGAGCTCGACGGCGAGGGAGACCGTGATGACGGCGTGGTCGACGTTGGCCGCGAGGATCTGGCCCTCGGACCGCTTGGAGGAGGTGGACCGCGCGAAGGCCGTACGGCGCGGCAGGCACGCGCGCACGTAGCGGGGGTCCGCGCCCTCGGGGTCGACGGCGGCCCAGTCGCCCGTGCAGACGACCCGCAGCGGGTCGTGCGGGGTCACGAACGCCGTGTCGGCACGGATGACGCCCTCGGCGGTGGCGACGTCACACTGACCGCGGTCGACGCGGACGACCCGCCCCGGGATCAGTCCCTGGGCGGCGTAGGGCGCGAAGCCGACGGCCCAGCCGGAGTCCCAGCCGTGCGCGTCGAGCAGGTGCTGGTGCTGGACAGCGGAAGAGGAAGACGGGTGGAGCGGAGCGTTGAACAAGGGGGACCCTTCGAAGGGTGGCCCCGGCGGCGCGCTCCGAGCGCGCGGATCGAGTGGGTGTCAGCCGGAGACCACAGGGGTGGGAACGATGAACTCCTGAATGCGGGCAGAGCCCGTCACCGTGACAGTCATCAATGTCCTCACCTCCTGCTTCTTCTCAACGAACCAACACCGTCCCCTGTTCGGGAGCAGATGAGCAGCACCATAGCGCCGCCCAGGGCACGTCACCACCAATTAAAATCGAAAGGACTGCTCAGACGGCTCGTCGGCGACGGCAACGTCCGCAGCCTCCCGGCGCATACCGGCGGCGCAGCACCGTACGGTTCGTGCAGCTGAGGCTGGTCTGGCGGCGAAACCGCCACTTCTCAGGAACCTTGCAGTTGAGATAGCGGTTGGCGACAAAACTGACGCGGGGGGGGGGGGGGGGGGGGGGGGGGGGGGGGGGGGGGGGGGGGGGGGGGGGGGGGGGAGGGGGGGGCGCCGGCGGCACGCCTATCCGTCGCGTC
>NZ_JBVJWR010000011.1:62322-142733 GCF_055602235.1 Streptomyces sp. NPDC037410
TAGGTGGCGTGGATGTAAGGGCGCGGCGTGAGGCTTCGCAACCCACCCCCCACCCCCCCCCCCCCCCCCCCCCCCCCCCCCCCCCCCCCCCCCCCCCCCCCCCCCCCCCCCCCCCCCCCCCCCTACACTCCAGCCGCCCGGCATCGTCCCAGGTCAGACACCAAAGTCCTGCTGGAGTACTAGCCCCATCGGCGTGCGGATTCCGCGAGCACCGCGTCGAGGAATTCCTGAGGGGGGCAGTAGAGGTGTTCCTCGATGTAGTGGGGTAGCAAGTCGGGCGCCGCGTAGGCGCCGCCGCCCTCCTTCGGGACGCGGATCTCGGCGGATCCCAGGCGGACCCGCGAGGAGAACCGCGGCGATCGTGCCCAGTGTTCCGCGGGCTCGTCGCAGAGGTCGCAGTAGTGGCGGCCGCGGGTCTGTCCTTCGCCGAGGTGGGCGAGATTCGCCAGCTCATCGATGATCTGGGGCGATACCTCGTCGATCTCGTATTCCTTCCCGCGTTCCAGCCATCCGACGGCCAGCCAGCCGGGGCCGGCGTCTGGTGTGTAGTCGTAGGGCGCGAGATCCACGTAATACGTCACTGTTCACGTCTTTCTTGTGGAGATATGACCATGTGGCCCTGTGGACCTCTCCCGTGCGTCGGCAGATCAGGCTACTGATGTGCGTGGCCGCGATCATCTGGCGCGCTCCGAGGCCGTAGCAGCCGTGGGCGTCGAGCAGCGGACAAGGAGGGCGTGGCGGGGCGGGTGTGCGTCCGATTCGTGCAAGACCGGGTGTGGGCGGCGTGCCTACGGTGACGTCATGGACACAGCACCCCGTATCGCTCCCCGCTTCGACCTCGTCGGCCTCGTCGTCTCGGACATGGCCGCCTCGCTCGCCTTCTACCGGCGTCTCGGCCTGGACATCCCGGCCGGGGCCGAGTCCGCCCCGCACGCGGAGGCGGCGCTGCCCGGTGGGCTGCGGATCGCCTGGGACACGGAGGACCTCGTCCGTTCCTTCGATCCCCGCTGGACGCGCCCGGCGGGGACCGGCCGGGTCGAGCTCGCCTTCCGGTGCGGCTCGCCCGCCGACGTGGACGCGGTGTACGAGGAGCTGGTCGCCGCCGGGCATCCGGGGCACCTGAAGCCCTGGGACGCCGTGTGGGGGCAGCGCTACGCGGTGGTCCTCGACCCGGACGGCGGCGGGGTCTCGCTCTTCGCCGACACCGCGGCCGTGTAGGCGCTCAGGGTCGTCCCCGCGAGCGCCCGGGTCTCCCGGGCCAGGTGGGCCTGGTCGGCGCAGCCAGCGCGCAGCGCGGCCTCGGCGTACGGCACCCCGGCCCGCACCAGGGCGAGCGCGCGCTGGAGGCGCAGGACGCGGGCGAGGGTCTTCGGGCCGTAGCCGAAGGCGTCCAGGGAGCGCCGGTGCAGCTGCCGGGCGCCGAGTCCGACCGCCTCGGCCGTCTCGGCGACCGCCCGGCCCGCCGCGAGGCGCGCCACGACGGCCCGGAGCAGCGGGTCGGGGGCGGGGGCCTCGGCGGCCCGGCGCAGGACGAGCTCCTCCAGGGCCGCGGCCGGGTCGGGGGCCTCGGTGATGCGCTCGCCGAGCCGGCGCGCGGCCGCCTCGCCCCACAGTGCGCCGAGGGGGACCCGCCGGTCGCGGAGCTCGTGGGCACGGACGCCGAGGAATCCGGGGGCGTCGCCGGGGGCGAAGCGGATCCCCGCGTACCGTGCGGCGAACTCGCCCGGTACGTACGCGCGTGTGTCGGGTCCGGCGACGAGGAGTCTTCCGTCGGCCCAGATCAGGTCCATGCAGCCGTCGGGCAGAACGGGCCGCTCCGCCGTGGGCCCGGCGGCGGTCCGGGTCCACAGCACGGCCCCGTCGAGCAGGGCGGGGCGCTCCTCGTACATCCCCCCAGCCTAGAGTCAGTCCTTCTCCCAGCCCGAGTGGAGACGGGACTTCACGTCGTCCGGCGGGAGGAACTTGGACCAGCGCTCGGGGAACTCGGACGGCATGTCCGGGTCGTCCTCGTCGACCTCCTCCGCCTCGGCCCGCACCCGGGCGACGAGTTCGGCGGCCTGGACGGCGCGGGCCCGTTCGTTGGCCTCGCGGGCGGCGGCGGTGGCGACGGAGGGCCAGACGCGGTCGATGGCGGCGTTCACGGCGGCGCCGACGAGGACCGCGAAGGCCGAGATGCCGATCCAGAGGAGCACGGCGATGGGCGCGGCGAGCGAGCCGTAGATCGTCGGGCCCTCGACCTGGCTGGTCAGGTAGACGCGCAGCAGGAAGCTGCCGAGGACCCACATCCCGAGGGCGACGAGGGCGCCGGGGATGTCCTCGATCCACGGCGATCTGACGGGCACGGAGACGTGGTAGAGCGTGGTGAGGAAGGCGATGGAGAGCAGGATGACGGCCGGCCAGTAGAGGACGGCGACGACCTCGGTGCCCCAGGGGACGAGTTCGACGACCCGGTCCGGGCCGACCACCGCGAGGGGCAGCACGACGGCTCCGATGAGCAGCGCCACGATGTAGAGGAGCAGGGCGAGGAGCCGGGTCTTGACGATGCCGCGGCGCCCGTCGAGCCCGTACATGACGGTGATGGTGTCGATGAAGACGTTCACCGCGCGCGAGCCGGACCAGAGGGCGATGGCGAAGCCGAGGGAGATCAGCTCGGGCCGTTTGCCCTGGGTGATGTCGTCGAGGAGCGGCTCGGCGATCTCGTGGACGCCGCGGTCGGAGAGGACCGTGCCGGCCGCGTGGAGGATGTTCTCCCGGATGCTGGCGACGGTGTCGGTGTTGGTCCAGTCGTCGGCGTATCCGAGGACGGCGATCAGACCGAGCAGCAGGGGCGGCAGTGACAGCAGCGTGAAGAACGCGGCCTCGGCGGCGAGGCCGAGGATCCGGTACTCGATGCACGAGTTGACGGTGTCCTTGAGGAGCAGCCAGGCCATCTTCCGCTTCGAGACGTTGCGGTAGAGGACGCGCGCGCGGTGGAGCCTGCTCCAGGGCCGCCGCTCGGGCCGATCGGGTGTTTCTCTTGCTGCCTGCACCTGCTTACCGTATCGGCATGGCAGCGAGCACCCACACCGTGACCAATCAGGCTCCGCCCCTGGTGGGATATGACGTCTTCACGAGCGACCTGGCCCTTGCGGAGGCGGTCGAGCGGCATCTCGCTCCCGGCCTCCTGGAGGAGGTGCGTGAGGAGCTGGGTCTGCTGGGCCGGGCGAGCGGTTCGGCGCAGGTGCGGGAGTGGGGGGAGCGGGCGAACGGGGATCCGCCGCGGCTGCGGACCCATGACCGGTACGGGCGGCGGATCGACGAGGTCGAGTTCCATCCGGCCTGGCACCGGCTCCTGGGGCGGTCGGTGTCGGCCGGCCTCACGGACGCGTGGGGCCGCCCGGGTGGTCATGTGCGGCGGGCCGCCGGGTTCCTGGTGGTGTCGCAGGCGGAGGCGGGGCACGGCTGCCCGGTGTCGATGACGCACGCCGCGGTGCCCGCGCTGCGCGCCGAGCCGGAGCTCGCGGCGGTCTGGGAGCCGGCGGCGCTCTCGCACGTGTACGAGCGGGAACTGCGGCCGGTCGCGGAGAAGCCGGGCGTGCTGCTCGGGATGGCGATGACGGAGAAGCAGGGCGGCAGCGACGTCCGGGCGAACACGACGGAGGCCCGGCCGCTCGCGGCCGACGGCGAGTACGTCCTGACGGGGCACAAGTGGTTCTGTTCGGCGCCGATGTCGGACGCCTTCCTGGTGCTCGCGCAGGCCCCGGCGGGGCTGACCTGCTTCCTGGTGCCCCGGGTGCTCGCGGACGGCTCGCGCAACGCCTTCGCCCTCCAGCGGCTCAAGGACAAGCTGGGCAACCGGTCGAACGCCTCCGCCGAGGTGGAGTTCGACGGGACGACCTGGGCGCGGCGGATTGGCGAGGAGGGGCGCGGGATCCGGACGATCATGGGCATGGTCGCGGCGACCCGGCTCGACTGCGTCCTCGGTTCGGCGGCGCTGATGCGCCAGGCGGTGGCGCAGGCCGTGCACCACGCCTCGTACCGCTCGGCCTTCGGCGGGCTGCTCGTCGACAAGCCGCTGATGCGGAACGTACTCGCCGATCTGGCCGTGGAGTCGGAGGCGGCGACGGTGCTGGGCATGCGGCTCGCGGCGGCGTACGACGCCGGGACTCCGGAGGAGCTCGCTTTGCTCCGTATCGCCGTTCCGGCGGCGAAGTACTGGGTGACGAAGCGGTGTACGCCCCTCGTCGCGGAGGCGCTCGAATGCCTGGGCGGCAACGGGTACGTGGAGGAGTCGGGGCTGCCCCGGCTGCTGCGGGAGTCGCCGCTCAACTCCCTCTGGGAGGGGTCGGGGAACGTGCAGGCGCTCGACGTGGTGCGGGCGCTGCGGACCGAGCCCGCCGCCCTGGACGCGCTGCTGCGGGAGGTGGGGGCCGCGAGGGGCGCCGACCACCGGCTCGACCGGGCGATCCGGGGGCTGCTCGTCGAACTGGCGGACCTGGAGGGGATCGAGGCGCGGGCCAGGCGGCTCACGGAGCGGCTCGCGCTGGTGCTCCAGGGGGCGCTGCTCGTGCGATGGGCTCCGCCGGAGGTGGCGGACGCGTTCTGCGCGGCGCGGCTCGGTGGTGACGGCGGCGCGGCGTTCGGGACGCTCCCGCACACGCTTGACCTGCGGGCGGTGGTGGAGCGGGCGCGGGCCGTGGTGTGAGGGCTCGCACGGTCGTACGGGATGCTGTGCCGCGCGTACCAGGGGTGGACCTGACGGGGTGTCGTGCGTCGTTCAGGCCGGTACGCGCGGAAAAGCGGGGGTGGTGCTGCGCCGACACGGCACCACCCGCCGCTCGCACCACCCTCACGCAGGAGGCGGGTCGCTCGCCAGAGTTGCAAAGGGTTGCAGGATTACCCGAACCGGGCCTCGCCGGGTGGCCCCGGACGGCACGATGGGCACCGACACTCCGGACATCTGCCCTGTGCAGAACCGATACAGCACCCCGGGTGGCTGGGAGAGACCGATGAAGAACACGCAGCTCGACATGAAGCGGCTCGCCGCCATGGACGCCGCCCAGGCCAGCCGGCTGCTGCACCGGGTGCGCGAGGAGACCCTCGCGGGCCGCACGCCCCCGATCGCGCCCCGCGCCGTGATCGACGCGTCCTGGCAGCGGATGGCCCGGCTCGGCCTCGACCCCGACCAGAGCACGAGCACCGTGCTGCTTCAGCGGGACGAGCTGGAGGAGCGGCGCAGAACCACGCTCCTCTCCGAGGTGATGCACACGCTGAGCGGCGGCATCGCCGGCATCGCCGACGCCTCCCTCCAGATCATGGTGGTCACCGACGAGCACGGCCGGGTGCTGTGGCGCCAGGGGAACACCTCCGTCCTTCGGCAGGCGCACGGCATCTGTCTGGAGGAGGGCGCGGCCTGGGCCGAGCACGCCACCGGGACGAACGCGGTCGGCACCGCCCTCGCCCTGGGCCGCGCGGTGCAGGTGCACTCCGCCGAGCACTACGTGCAGACGCTGCACAACTGGACCTGCGCCGCCGCGCCCGTGCACGATCCGCGCGATCAGCGGCTGCTCGGGATCCTGGACGTGTCCGGTCCCGCGTCCAGCTTCCATCCCGCGATGCTGGCCCTGGTCGGCTCGGTCGCGCAGCTCGCCGAGGCCGAGATGCGGGAGCGGCACCACCGGTCGATCGAGCGGCTGCGGGCGGTGGCGGCGCCGATCCTGTGCCGGGTGGGCGGCCGGGCCGTCGCGGTGGACGACCACGGCTGGACGGCGGCGGTGACCGGGCTCGCGCCGGTGGACCGGATCCCGCTGCCGAAGTCGTTCCGGGCCGGCCGGGTCTGGCTGCCCTCGCTCGGGGTGTGCGCGGTGGAGCCGCTGCCGGGCGGCTGGCTGCTGCGGGTGGAGGAGGAGGCCCGGTCCGGGGAGTCCGGCTCGGAGGCGGCGAGCCGGGTGGTCCTCGACCTGAGCCGGCCGCGCCGCTGGACGGTGGCCGTTTCCGGGGCGGCGGGCAGCTGGCAGCAGGAGCTCAGCCCCCGGCACGCGGAGCTCCTCTATGTACTGGCGCTGCACCGCGACGGCCGGACGGCGGCGGAGCTCGCGGACGACGTCTTCGGCGACCGTACGAGGACGGTGACCGTGCGGGCGGAGATGTCCCGGGTGCGGCGGAACCTGGCGGGGGTCCTGGCGCACCGCCCGTACCGCTTCCGGGAGGAGGTCGCGGTGGAGGTCCTGCGCCCGGAGCGGCCCGCGGACCTGCTCCCCCACTCGACGGCGCCGGCGGTCCGGGCCCGGACCGGCGTCTAGTACATGTCCAGCATGTGGACGCGCGTCCACCGGGAGGGCCGCCCCCAGGGGATCCCCCTGGGAATCTTGCGTTCCGCATGATGCGATGGCCCTATGAGCATCACTCTCACCACCTGGTCCCTCGAACAGACCTCGCCGTCCGACCTCCGGCCCGCCACCCCGCCGGAGGGCGACGACGTGGCGATCCGGCGCGCCGAGGTGCCCTCGGCGGAGTTCAGCCGCTTCCTCTACACCGCGGTCGGCGGCGACATCCGCTGGTCCGACCGGCTGTCGCTGACGTACAAGCAGTGGCAGGAGATCGCGGAGAAGCCGGGCGCCGAGATCTGGGTGGCGTACGACAAGGGGACGCCGGCCGGGTACGTGGAGCTCGACCCGCAGGACGACGGTGTGGTGGAGATCGTCTACTTCGGCCTGATCCCGGCCTTCCGGGGGCGCCGGATCGGCGGCCACCTCCTCTCCTACGGGGTGGCGCGCGCCTGGGACCTGGCCGAGCGCTGGCCGGACCGGGAGCCCACGAAGCGCGTCTGGCTGCACACCTGCTCGCTCGACGGGCCGCACGCCATGGCCAACTACGAGCGGCGCGGCTTCCGGCTGTTCGACACGAAGGTCGAGGAGACGGAGGAGTCGGAGACCCCGGGCCCCTGGCCGGGCGCGTACGCCTGATCCGTACGCACCGATCCGTACGCACTGATCCTGCACCCTGATCGGTACGCACCGATCCGCACGCCCGGATCCTGCGCCCTGATCGGTACGCACCGATCCGCACGCCCGGATCCGTACTCCTGATCCACACGCATCGCCAAAGGGGCCCTGAGCAGGGCCCCTTTCGCGTGACCTGGAGCACACTGTCTCGACATACGAGACGACTACGTCCGCATAGTGGACGATGCTGGACTGGGTCCAAACTCCCGTGACACGCTTCCGTCATGTCTGGAACTGGAATTGCCTTGGTGAGTCGGCGGCACGTCGACCTCGGCCGCATGTCCAGCGCCATCTGTTCGGCGCGCTGAGAGAACCAGCACCGCCGCGATCTCCTTACAGCCCGACTCTGCCCCACCCTGCTGCGCACTGACGCGCCACCCTCTGACCTGAGCGCGAGTGTGCAGGTCAGAGCCGCCCTCTCGCAGTCCCGAAGGACAAAACGCCATGGCCGCCACCCCGGAAAACCCCACTCCCGCCGCCGCCCGCCGCAAAGCCGGGCGCCACCGTGGCGAGGGTCAGTGGGCGGTGGGGCACTTCACCCCCCTGAACGGCAATGAGCAGTTCAAGAAGGATGACGACGGTCTCAATGTGCGGACACGTATTGAGACGGTCTATTCGAAGCGCGGCTTCGACTCCATCGACCCCAACGACCTGCGCGGACGCATGCGCTGGTGGGGCCTCTACACCCAGCGCAAGCAGGGTCTGGACGGCACCAAGACGGGTGTCCTTGAGCCGGAGGAGCTGGACGACGAGTTCTTCATGCTCCGGGTCCGCATCGACGGCGGCCGGCTGACCACCGAGCAGCTCCGGGTCATCGGCGAGATCTCCGAGGAGTTCGCCCGCGGCACGGCCGACATCACGGACCGGCAGAACGTCCAGTACCACTGGATCCGCATCGAGGACGTCCCCGAGATCTGGAACCGCCTGGAGGCGGTCGGCCTGTCGACCACCGAGGCCTGCGGTGACACCCCGCGTGTCATCCTCGGCTCCCCCGTGGCCGGCATCGCCGCCGACGAGATCATCGACGGCACCCCCGCCATCGACGAGATCCAGCGCCGGATCGTCGGCAACAAGGACTTCTCCAACCTGCCCCGCAAGTTCAAGTCCGCGGTCTCCGGTTCGCCGCAGCTCGACGTGGCGCACGAGATCAACGACATCGCCTTCGTGGGCGTGGAGCACCCGGAGCACGGCCCCGGTTTCGACGTGTGGGTCGGCGGCGGTCTGTCCACCAACCCGAAGCTCGGCGTCCGCCTCGGCACCTGGGTCTCCCTCGACGAGGTCCCCGACGTCTACGAGGGCGTCATCTCGATCTTCCGCGACTACGGCTACCGCCGGCTGCGCAACCGCGCCCGCCTGAAGTTCCTCGTCGCCGACTGGGGCCCGGAGAAGTTCCGCCAGGTCCTGGAGGACGAGTACCTCGAGCGCAAGCTGACGGACGGCCCCGCCCCCGAGCAGCCCGCGGGCCAGTGGCGCGACCACATGGGCGTGCACGAGCAGCAGGACGGCCGCTTCTACATCGGCTTCGCCCCGCGCGTGGGCCGGGTCGACGGCGCCACCCTGACCAAGATCGCCGACCTGGCCGAGCGGCACGGCTCCGGCCGGGTGCGGACCACCGCGGACCAGAAGATGCTGCTGCTCGACATCGAGCAGGACCAGGTCGACTCGGCGGTCGCCGCCCTGGAGTCGCTCGACCTGCGGGTGAACCCGACGCCGTTCCGGCGCGGCACGATGGCCTGCACCGGCATCGAGTTCTGCAAGCTCGCGATCGTCGAGACGAAGGGCCGCGGCTCCTCGCTCATCGACGAACTGGAGCGCCGTCTCCCGGAGTTCGACGAGCCGCTGACGATCAACATCAACGGCTGCCCGAACGCCTGCGCCCGCATCCAGGTCGCGGACATCGGCCTCAAGGGCCAGCTGGTCCTGGACGCCGACGGCAACCGCGTCGAGGGCTACCAGGTGCACCTGGGCGGCGCGCTCGGCCTGGAGGCCGGCTTCGGCCGCAAGCTTCGCGGCCACAAGGTGACGTCGGCCGAGCTCCCCGACTACGTGGAGCGGGTCCTCAAGCGCTTCCAGGCGGAGCGCGAGACCGGCGAGCGCTTCGCGACCTGGGCGGCGCGTGCCTCCGAGGAGGCCCTGTCATGAGCGAGCGTGCGGCCCCCTTCTACTGCCCCTACTGCGGGGACGAGGACCTGCGTCCCAACGAGCAGGGTCACGGCGCCTGGGAATGCGCCGCGTGCAGTCGAGCCTTCCAGCTGAAGTTCCTGGGGCTCCTCGCCCCGGCGACTCCGGGCAACTCCACCGGGAGGGAAGACACATGACGACCGATCAGGTGAAGGACGCCACCGCGGCCGACCTCAAGGCACTCGCCGAACAGGCCGGCCGTGAGCTGGAGGACGCCTCCGCGCTGGAGATCCTCCGCTGGGCCGTGGACACCTTCGGCGACCGCTTCTGCGTGACCTCGTCCATGGAGGACGCGGTCGTCGCCCACCTCGCCTCGCGCGTGAAGCCCGGTGTGGACGTCGTCTTCCTCGACACGGGCTACCACTTCGAGGAGACCATCGGCACCCGGGACGCCGTGGACGCCGTCATGGACGTCAACGTCATCACCCTGACCCCGCGTCAGACCGTGGCCGAGCAGGACGCCGAGTACGGTCCGAGGCTCCACGACCGCGACCCCGACCTGTGCTGCGCGCTGCGCAAGGTCAAGCCGCTGGAGGAGGGCCTCACCGCGTACGGCGCGTGGGCCACCGGCCTGCGCCGCGACGAGTCCCCGACCCGGGCGAACACCCCGGTCGTCGGCTGGGACGAGAAGCGGCAGAAGGTGAAGGTCTCCCCCATCGCCCGCTGGACGCAGGACGACGTCGACGCGTACGTCACGGAGCACGGTGTCCTCACCAACCCGCTCCTCATGGACGGGTACGCCTCCGTCGGCTGCGCCCCCTGCACCCGCCGCGTCCTGGAGGGCGAGGACGCCCGCGCCGGACGCTGGGCGGGCCGCGCCAAGACCGAATGCGGGCTGCACGGCTGATGACCCCCACCCCTCAGACCTCCCACACCTCCCAGGAGAACCACGTGACCGGTGCCACCATCTGGCTCACCGGCCTGCCGAGCGCCGGAAAGACCACCATCGCGTACGAGCTGGCCGGCCGCCTCCGCGACGAGGGCCACCGCGTCGAGATCCTCGACGGCGACGAGATCCGCGAGTTCCTCTCGGCGGGCCTCGGCTTCACCCGCGAGGACCGCCACACCAACGTGCAGCGGATCGGCTTCGTCGCCGAGCTGCTCGCCTCGCACGGCGTGAAGGTCCTGGTCCCGGTCATCGCCCCGTACAACGACAGCCGCGAGGCGGTCCGCAAGCGCCACGGCGCCGAGGGCACCCCCTTCCTGGAGGTCCACGTGGCCACCCCGGTCGAGGTCTGCTCCGTCCGCGACGTGAAGGGCCTCTACGCCAAGCAGGCCGCGGGCGAGATCAGCGGCCTCACCGGCGTCGACGACCCGTACGAGGCGCCCGAGACGCCCGATCTGCGGATCGAGTCCCAGAACCAGACCGTGCAGGAGTCCGCGGCGCAGCTCCACGCGCTGCTCACCGAGAGGGGTCTGCTGTGACCACCGTCGCCCATACTCACGACACCACGGACAGTCCGTTCGCGCTGTCGCACCTCGACTCCCTGGAGTCCGAGGCCGTCCACATCTTCCGTGAGGTGGCGGGCGAGTTCGAGCGGCCGGTGATCCTCTTCTCCGGCGGCAAGGACTCCATCGTCATGCTGCACCTGGCGCTGAAGGCCTTCGCCCCGGCGCCGGTCCCCTTCACGCTGCTGCACGTCGACACGGGGCACAACTTCCCCGAGGTCATCGAGTACCGCGACCGGGTCGTCGCCCAGCACGGACTGCGGCTGCACGTGGCCTCCGTGCAGGAGTACATCGACGCCGGCAAGCTCCGCGAGCGCCCCGACGGCACCCGCAACCCGCTGCAGACCGTCCCGCTGACCGAGGCGATCCAGCAGCACCGCTTCGACGCCGTCTTCGGCGGCGGCCGCCGCGACGAGGAGAAGGCCCGCGCCAAGGAGCGCGTGTTCTCTCTGCGGGACGAGTTCTCGCAGTGGGACCCGCGCCGCCAGCGCCCCGAGCTGTGGCAGCTCTACAACGGCCGGCACGCCCCCGGCGAGCACGTCCGGGTCTTCCCGCTCTCCAACTGGACCGAGCTGGACGTCTGGCAGTACATCCAGCGGGAGAAGATCGAGCTCCCCGAGATCTACTTCGCCCACGAGCGCGAGGTGTTCGCCCGTAGCGGCATGTGGCTCACGGCCGGCGAGTGGGGCGGCCCGAAGGAGTCCGAGACGGTCGAGAAGCGGCTGATCCGCTACCGCACCGTCGGCGACATGTCCTGCACCGGCGCCGTCGACTCCGACGCCACCACGCTGGACGCCGTCATCGCCGAGATCGCCGCCTCCCGCCTCACCGAGCGGGGTGCCACCCGGGCCGACGACAAGCTGTCCGAGGCCGCGATGGAAGACCGCAAGCGCGAAGGGTACTTCTAATGAGCACGTCCACCGAGCAGCTGTCCGACCAGCTGGCGGCCACCACCCTGCTGCGCTTCGCCACCGCCGGCTCCGTCGACGACGGCAAGTCCACACTGGTGGGCCGGCTGCTCCACGACTCCAAGTCGGTCCTCGCCGACCAGCTGGAGGCCGTGGAGCACGCCTCGCGCTCCCGCGGCCAGGAGGCGCCCGACCTGGCGCTCCTCACCGACGGTCTGCGGGCCGAGCGCGAGCAGGGCATCACCATCGACGTGGCGTACCGCTACTTCGCGACGCCCCGCCGCCGGTTCATCCTCGCCGACACCCCCGGGCACGTGCAGTACACCCGGAACATGGTCACCGGCGCCTCCACCGCCGAACTGGCCGTGGTCCTGGTCGACGCCCGCAACGGCGTCGTCGAGCAGACCCGCCGGCACGCCGCCGTCGCCGCGCTGCTCCGCGTCCCGCACGTGGTCCTCGCCGTGAACAAGATGGACCTGGTCGACTACCAGGAGTCCGTCTTCGCCGCGATCGCCGAGGAGTTCACCACGTACGCCTCCGAGCTCGGCGTCCCGGAGATCACCGCGATCCCGATCTCGGCGCTCGCCGGCGACAACGTCGTGGAGCCGTCCGCGAACATGGACTGGTACGGCGGCCCGACGGTCCTGGAGCACCTGGAGACCGTCCCGGTCAGCCACGACCTGACGGCCTGCCACGCCCGCTTCCCTGTGCAGTACGTGATCCGCCCGCAGACCGCCGAGCACCCCGACTACCGGGGCTACGCCGGTCAGATCGCGGCCGGTGCCTTCCGCGTCGGCGAGGAGATCACCGTCCTGCCGTCGGGGAAGAAGTCGACGATCAGCGCGATCGACGCGCTCGGCGAGTCCGTGGACATCGCCTGGGCCCCGCAGTCGGTGACGATCCGGCTCGCCGACGACATCGACATCTCGCGCGGCGACCTGCTCGCGCCGAGCACCGACGCCCCGGCCACCAGCCAGGACGTCGAGGCGACGGTCTGCCACGTGGCGGACCAGCCGCTCGCCGTCGGCCAGCGGGTGCTGCTCAAGCACACCACGCGCACGGTCAAGGCGATCGTCAAGGACATCCCCTCGCGGCTGACCCTCGACGACCTCTCCCAGCACCCGAACCCCGGGCAGCTGGTCGCCAACGACATCGGCCGGGTCGTCGTCCGCACCGCCGAGCCGCTCGCGCTCGACGCGTACGCCGACTCCCGCCGTACGGGTTCGTTCCTGCTGATCGACCCCGCGGACGGCACCACGCTCGCGGCCGGCATGGCGGGCGAGTCCTTCGCCACGACCAAGGCCGTCGTCGCGGTGGACGAGGAAGAAGGGTGGGACTTCTGATGACCGGTCAGGACGTCTGGGCCACCTTCGCGAAGGAGGGCGGCCGGGTGGGCTCCGGCGCCCTCGGCGCGGGCCGGGGAGGTGTGGCGCGATGTGCGTGCTGACCTCGATGCGCCGCGCGAGCGGTGCGACACGGCTCCACCCGCTCCACCCCGAACGACATAAACGCAGACTTCGCTGAGAAGTCGAATCGAGGGGAACACCACCCGTGCCTGCCACCACCCGTACCACCCTGCGCCGCGGCCTGGCCGCCGCCGCTCTGCCGCTGCTGATCGGCGTCCTCGCCTCCTGCGGCTACGGCTCCGAGGCCAAGAACGACGAGAAGAAGGTGGCCGCCGAGGGCGAGAAGCTCTCCGCCGACACCGTACGGCTCGGGTACTTCCCCAACCTGACGCACGCCACCGCGCTGGTCGGTGACCAGGAGGGCATCCTCCAGAAGGAGCTGGGCGGCACCAGGCTGGTGCCCACCACCTTCAACGCGGGCCCGTCCGAGATCGAGGCGCTGAACGCCGGCTCGATCGACATCGGCTTCATCGGCCCCTCGCCGTCCATCAACGGCTACGTGAAGACCAAGGGGACCAACCTCCGCATCATCGGCGGCGCCGCCTCCGGTGGCGTGAAGCTCGTGGTGAACCCCTCGAAGATCAAGACCCTGGACGACCTCAAGGGCAAGAGGATCGCCACCCCGCAGCTCGGCAACACGCAGGACGTGGCCTTCCTCAACTGGATCTCCGAGAAGGGCTGGAAGGTCGACGCCCAGAGCGGCAAGGGCGACGTCTCGGTGGTCCGCACGGACAACAAGGTCACCCCGAACGCCTACGCCTCCGGTGCCGTCGACGGCGCCTGGGTGCCCGAGCCGACCGCGTCCAAGCTGGTCGCCGACGGTGCGAAGGTGCTGCTCGACGAGTCCGACCTGTGGCCCGACAAGAAGTTCGTCATCACGAACATCATCGTGTCGCAGAAGTTCCTCACGGAGCACCCGGACGTCGTCGAGGCGTTCCTGCGCGGCTCGGTGAAGACCAACGCGTGGATCAACGCCAACCAGGACAAGGCCAAGGCCTCGGCCAACGCCAAGCTGAAGGACCTCTCGGGCAAGGCGCTCGGCGCGAAGGTGATCGACGCCGCGTGGCCCTCCATCCAGTTCACCGACGACCCGCTGGCGGCCACGCTCCAGGCCCAGGCCGACCACGCGGTGAAGGCCGGTCTCCTGGAGAAGCCCGAACTGTCCGGCATCTACGACCTGAAGCCGCTCAACAAGGTCCTGAAGGCCGCGGGTCAGCCCGAGGTCTCCGACGCCGGTCTCGGCGCGAAGTAACAGCCCGCAGCTGATCCCCAGGAGGTGACGACCATGGCCACGACCGCGACGCTCGCCAAGGCCGAAGACCGTGCGGCGGTGACCCATGCCGCCCGCATCGAGCATGTCTCCAAGTCCTTCGGCGGACCCGCCGGCGGGCAGCTCGTCCTCGACGACATCTCGCTCGATGTCGCCCCCGGCGAGTTCGTCACCCTCCTGGGCGCCTCGGGCTGCGGAAAGTCCACGCTGCTCAACCTGGTCGCCGGGCTCGACCGGCCGTCCGCGGGGTCCATCGAGACCCCCGGCGGCCGGCCGGCCCTGATGTTCCAGGAGCACGCCCTCTTCCCGTGGCTCACCGCGGGCAAGAACATCGAACTCGCCCTGCGGCTGCGCGGGGTGCCCAAGGCCGAGCGCCGCGACGAGGCCGAGCGGCTGCTGAGCCTCGTCCGGCTCGGCGGCTCGTACGACAAGCGGGTCCACGAGCTGTCCGGCGGCATGCGGCAGCGCGTCGCGCTGGCCCGCGCGCTCGCCCAGGACAGCGACCTGCTCCTGATGGACGAGCCGTTCGCCGCGCTCGACGCCATCACCCGGGACGTGCTGCACGACGAGCTGACCCGGATCTGGCGGGAGACGAAGCTGTCGGTGCTCTTCGTCACCCACAACGTGCGCGAGGCCGTGCGGCTGGCCGAGCGCGTCGTCCTCCTCTCGTCCCGGCCCGGCCGGATCGCGCACGAGTGGACCATCGACATCCCTCAGCCGCGCCGCATCGAGGACTCCGCCGTCGCGGAGCTGTCCCTCGAGATCACCGAGCACCTGCGTGGGGAGATCCGTCGTCATGGCCAGCACTGAAACCACCCCGAAGGCGCCGCAGGCCGACGACCTCGCCGGGCTCGAAGCCGGTCTGGACGCCCTCGACAGCGTGCAGATCCGGCGGACCCCGGTCGGCGAGGTGCTGGTCAAGAAGGTGCTCCCGCCGGTCGTCGCCGTCGTGCTCGTCCTGGTGGTGTGGCAGCTCCTGGTGTCCTTCAAGGTCACCGACGAGTACAAGCTTCCGGCGCCGTCCGCCGTGTGGGACAGCCTGACCGTGATGTGGCGGGAGGGGACGCTGTTCAGCATCCTGTGGACCAGCGTGTCCCGGGCCCTGTACGGCTTCGTCCTGGCGCTCGCGATCGGCACCCCGCTGGGCCTGCTCGTCTCCCGCGTGAAGTTCGTGCGCGCGGCGATCGGCCCGATCCTCGCGGGCCTCCAGTCGCTGCCCTCGGTGGCCTGGGTGGCGCCGGCCGTCCTGTGGCTCGGCCTCAACGACAGCATGATGTACGCGGTGATCCTGCTCGGCGCGGTCCCGTCGATCGCCAACGGCCTCGTCGCCGGCGTCGACCAGGTCCCGCCGCTGTTCCTGCGGGCCGGGCAGACGCTCGGCGCGACGGGCGTCAAGGGCGCCTGGTACATCGTGATGCCGGCCGCGCTCCCCGGCTACCTGGCCGGCCTCAAGCAGGGCTGGGCGTTCTCCTGGCGTTCGCTGATGGCCGCGGAGATCATCGCGTCCTCGCCCGACCTGGGCCTCGGCCTCGGCCAGCTCCTGGAGAACGGCCGCAACAACATCGACATGGCCGGGATCTTCCTGGCGATCATCCTGATCCTGATCGTCGGCATCGCCATCGACCTGCTCGTCTTCAGCCCGCTGGAGCGTGCGGTCCTGCGCCGCCGCGGCCTGCTCGCGAGGGGCTGACCGCGACCATGAACCGCCCCGTCCTGCTCGTCATCGCCCACGGCAGCCGCGACCCGCGGCACGCGGCGACCGTCCAGGCGCTCGTGCGCCGGGCCGGTGCGCTGCGGCCGGGGGTGCGCGTGGAGACGGCGTTCCTGGACTTCAACCTGCCGTCGGTGCCGGGGGTCCTGGACCGCCTGGCCTCCGACGGGGTACGGGACGTGGTGGCGCTGCCCCTGCTCCTGACCCGGGCCTTCCACGCGAAGGCCGACATCCCCGCCGTACTCCGCCAGGCGCCGGCGTCCCTGACCATCCGCCAGGCGGAGGTCCTGGGCCCGTCGCCGCTGCTGATCGCGGCGGTGGAGCGGCGGCTGTACGAGGCGGGCCTCACGCCCGCCGACAAGAGCGCGACCGGGGTGGTCCTGGCCTCGGCGGGCTCCACCGACCCGGAGGCGATCGCGGTGATCGCAGAAACGGCGCGGGAGCTGCGGCGCACCGGTTGGTGCTCCGTGCGGCCCGCTTTCGCCTCCGCATCCCTCCCCCGCACGGAGGACGCCGTCCGCGCCCTGCGCTCGGACCCGGGCGTCCGGCGGGTGGCCGTCGCCCCGTACGTGATCGCCCCGGGCCGCCTCCCGGACCGCATCGCGGCGGGCGCGGCCGGGGCCGACGTCCTGGCGGACGTCCTCGGCCCCTCCCCCGAGCTGGCCCGCCTGCTCCTGGAGCGGTACGACGGGGCCCACGCGGCCCACGGCGCGGTCGCCAGGACGGCTTAGGTCCTACTTCGGGTTGCGGCCGCTGATCGCCAGGGCGCGATCGAGCGCCGGAGCGTCGTCCGGTACGTCGACGACCGCGGCGAAGCCCTCGTACTGGCGGTACATCTCCGCGTACCGCTCGACCACGCCGAGCAGGAAGACCGCCGTCTCCTCCGGCAGGGTGAAGTCCTGTCCGGTTGAGCGGGCCAGGTCCCAGCCGTGCAGGGCGAGTTCCTCGACGAGCATGGCGGCGATCTCGGGGGCCGGCATGGCGCTGCCGCCCATGTCGATCTCCCCGTCCCAGGCCTCCGGCCGCTCCCAGGCGGCCAGGGCCCGGTCGAGCTGGGCCGCGTACGCCTCGGCCCAGCCGTCCTCTCCGGCGAAGTCCCGCTGGACGGTCTCCTCGGGGAGCTGGGTGCGCAGGGCCCGGTGTTCGAGGCCGTGCGCGGAGTAGAGGACCAGGTGGTTGGCGAGTTCGCGGACGGTCCAGTCGGTGCAGACGGAGGGTTCGCCGAGCTGCTCGACGGTGACGGCGCGGGCGACGCGGCGCGCCTCGGCGGCGCAGGCGGTGAGGTGGGTGTGCATCTCGTTCATGCTCCCGACGCTACGGGCCGCCCGGCCGCCCCGTCTTGAACTTTCGCGACACCTGGTCGCCGGCCGGCGACCGGGGTCGGTCAGGCGAAGGTGAACGTGAGGTGCCTCACGACCTTGCCGTCCACAATGGTCGTGTCGGAGTGGACCGTGCCGCGGGCCTTGGCGTACCTCCCGGTGCCGCCGGTGATCGCGTTGTCGAACGAAGGGGGCGGGCCCGGGTTGAGGGTGCCGAAGTACATCCCCTGCGCGGCGATCTGGCCGTCCGGGAGGGTGTAGGTCACGATGCACTCCTCCGCTCCGCCGGCCTCGACCCGGGTGAGGACGCAGGTGCCGCCGCTCTCGCCGACCACGTTGCCGCCCTCGTCCTTGAGGATCGACCGGACGACGACCCGATCGCCCTGCGCGGCGGGGCCGCCGGGGTTCACGGGGAAGGGGGTCCGCTGCGCGAGCTCGGCCGTGAGGGTGAGGACAGGGGCCCTGCCCTTGGCCTGGGCGGAACCGGTGTCCGTCGCGGCGGCACCCGCGACAGGGGCACAGGCGAGGAGGGTGACCAGGGCGGTGGCCGTGCCGAGGCAGGCTGCTCTGAGGGGGCGCATGGTGTGGCTCCTGAGGTCGGTGCACAGGGGTGGTCCGGAGACGAATGGTCCGGCGACATATGCATACCCTCGGCCCGGCCGCCGCCCGGAGCGTCCTGGTGCGACCCACCGGAAGATCCGACCGGTCGGATCAACCCGGGACGGCCCCTTGGAGTAGTGGGCCGGACAGGTCCTAGCTGAAGTCCAGGCCGCCCGTGCGGGTGCGCTTGAGCTCGAAGAGGTCCGGGTGGCCGGCCAGGACGCGGAAGCCGTCGAAGAGTTCGGCGGCGTCCTCGCCGCGCGGGATGGCGCGCAGGACCGGGCCGAACCAGACGGTGCCGTCGACGTGGATGGTCGGGGTGCCGACGTACCCCTCCTCCTCGGACTCCTTGCCCGCGTCGTGGCTGCGCCGGACCAGCTCGTCGTAGGACGGGTCGTGCGCGGCGGCCGCGAGTTCGGGGGCGAGCCCGAGCTCGTTGAGCGACTCGGCGATGACGGCGTCGAAGTCCTTCTGCTTCTTCTCGTGGATGCGGGTGCCGTACGCGGTGTAGAGCGGGCGCAGGATCTCCTCGCCGTGCTGTTCGGCGGCGGCGGCCGCCACCCGGACGGGGCCGATGGAGGCGTCGACGAGCTCGCGGTACCAGTCGGGCAGGGTGTTGCCCTCGTTGTGGAAGTACAGGCTCATGACCTTGAAGCGGAGGTCGATGTCCCGGTGGGCCTCGACCTCGAGCATCCAGCGGGAGGTGATCCAGGCGAAGGGGCAGGCGGGGTCGAAGTAGAAGTCGACGGTCGGACGGTTCTTGGTCTCGTTGTTCGTCATGACCATGAATCTAGTCGCCAGATGGCCCGGTGCCACGGGCCATTCCCCGGCCGTCTCCCTGGGCCAATTCGGGGTCAGTCCTGGTGCGTCATCTCGACGAGCTTGACCACGGTGTTCCAGTTCCGGGCGGTGGTGACGAGTCCCTTCACGACAGACGGGCGGGAGATGGCCTGGGCCAGTCTGGACGTACCGAGGCCGTCGGGGACGTACAGGTAGAACACGCGGTCGCCGAGGGCGAAGTCCTCCGGCAGGAAGGCCTCGCGGTCGATCGCGGCGAAGCGTTCGGGGGTGACCGGCCCGGAGCAGTAGAAGGCGTGGAGCTCCTTGCCCTTCAGTTCGTCGGCCGGGAAGGGGCAGGCGTCGGCGACGGCGGCGAGGTAGTCGCCGTCGCGGACGAGACAGTCGACGCGGAAGCCGAAGCGCTCCTCGACGGCGTCTTCGAGCGCGGCCCGCAACTCGTCCTCGGCGGCGCCGGAATCGGTGGTGAAGACGGCGTTCCCGCTCTGGAGGTAGGTGCGGACGTCCGTGTGCCCGAGACCTTCGAGGAGGCTCCGGAGCTCCGCCATGGGGACCTTGCGGTGGCCGCTCACGTTGATGCCGCGGAGCAGGGCCGCGTAGGTCTTCGTCGTCATGGGGGTCAATCTAGTGGGGCCACCGCGCCTCGTGGGGGGCGGCACGGTGGCCGGTTCGAACACTGTCCGATGGCGGGGGCGCGGAGAAGCCCCTTCACTCATCTGTGACTTATTCAACAATGTTTCGTAATGACGAATCAGTCATCTGCGCTGATAGCGGGCGAGGACCCGGTTGCCGTCCTCGACCAGGCGCCCGGATCGGGGCGTCATGGTGCTGACGGCCCGTCGGCCCGTCCGCCCGTCACGGCGACCAGTGCGGCGAGCTGCGTGGATGCGAGACTTTGGCGCAGGCACACGGGTGAGGGAGAGGTCGATGGACGAGGCGCGGGCACGGGAGATCCTGGCCGGGGCGGAGCTGCCGGTCACGGAGGCGCGGCTGCTCGCCCTCGGCGAGAACGCGGTCTTCGCGGTGGGCGATCTGGTGGTGAAGGTCGGCCGGGACCCGGAGCTGTTCGAGCGGGCCGGGCGGGAGCTCGCGCTGGCGTCCTGGCTGGAATCGGCCGGGGTCCCGGCGGTCCGGGCCGCCGAGGAGAAGCCGCGGCTCGTGGACGGGCACCCGGTCACCCTGTGGCACCGGCTGCCCGACGCGGTACGGCCGACGGAGCCCCGCGACCTGGCCCCGCTGCTCCGTGCCGTGCACGCGCTGCCGGAGCCGACGGGGTTCACGCTCCCCCGCCGTGAGCTGCTCGGCGGGGTCGAGCGGTGGCTGCGGCTCGCGGGGGACGCGATCGACCCGGCGGACGCGGCGTTCCTGCGGGAGCGGCGCGACTCCTTCGCCCCGGCGGCGGCCGCGCTCACCCCGCATCTGCCCCCGGGCCCGATCCACGGCGACGCCCTCCCCCGGAACGTCCACGTCGGCCCCGGAGGGCCGGTCCTGGTGGACCTGGAGACCTTCTCCTCGGACCTGCGGGAGCACGACCTGGTGGTCCTCGCCCTCTCCCGGGACCGGTACGGCCTGGACCCGGCGGCGTACGAGGCGTTCACCGAGGCGTACGGCTGGGACGTCCGGGAGTGGGAGGGGTGCGCGGTGCTGCGCGGGGCGCGGGAGACCGCGAGCTGCGCGTGGGTGGCGCAGCACGCGCCGTCGAACCCGAAGGCGCTGGCCGAGTTCGAGCGGCGGGTGGCCTCGCTGCGGGACGGCGCCCCCGAGGTGCGCTGGTACCCGTTCTGACATCATGTCGCCTGTCGAACCGGCCGGTAGCGAACGGGGTGTTGAGATGCGTGTCGAACTGTCCGAGGTGACCCTCGACGTCGAGGTGAGCGGGGAAGGACCGGCCGTGCTGCTGGTGCACGGCTTCCCCGACAGCCACCACCTGTGGCGGCACCAGGTCGCCGCGCTGAACGCGGCCGGCTTCACGACGGTGGCCCCGACCCTGCGCGGCTTCGGCGCCTCGGCGCGTCCGGAGGGCGGTCCGGAGGCGTACCACCCGGGGAAGCACGTCGGCGACCTGGTCGAGCTGCTCGCCCGGCTCGAACTGGACCGGGTCCATCTGGTGGGCCACGACTGGGGTTCGGGCATCGCCCAGGGCCTGACCCAGTTCTTCCCGGACCGGGTGCGGAGCCTGAGCATCCTGTCCGTGGGGCATCTGGCGTCGATCCGGTCCGCGGGCTGGGAGCAGAAGCAGCGTTCCTGGTACATGCTGCTGTTCCAGCTGGCCGGGCTCGCCGAGGACTGGCTGGCGCGGGACGACTTCGCGGGAATGCGGGACATGCTGGGCGAGCACCCGGACGCGGGGGCCGTGATCGAGGCGCTGCGGGAGCCCGGCGCGCTGACGGCCGCGCTGAACATCTACCGCGCGGGCATCCCGGCGGAGGTCCAGTTCGGCCCCGAGTCGCCGGCGGTGCCGCTGCCCGAGTCGGTCCCGGTCATGGGCGTGTGGTCGACCGGCGACCGGTTCCTCACCGAGCAGTCGATGTCCGGGACGGAACAGTACGTGTCGGGCTCCTGGCGCTACGAGCGCGTCGAGGACGCGGGCCACTGGCTCCAGCTGGACCAGCCGGAGAAGGTGAGCGAGCTGCTGCTGTCCTTCCTCAAGGAGAACGGCTAGCCCGCCACCGCGACGGCCGGCCGCAGGGGCCACGTGGAGTCGACGACCGCCTCCGCGTCGCCCTTGCGGCGCAGGAAGGCCTGGAAGTCCTCGGCCCAGGCGCGGTACCAGCCGATCTGACGCTCGTGCAGTTCGGCCGGGGCGAGGGCGGCGACCTGCGGGTGCCGCTCGGCTATCGCGACGGCGACCCGGACGGCGGCGAGCGCGTCGGCGGCGGCCTGGTGGGCGGCTTCGAGCACCACCCCGTACTCCCCGCAGACCGCTTCCAGGGTCCGCTTGCCGCGCCGGTAGCGGTCGACGGCCCGGTCGATGGTGTACGGGTCGACGACCGGTCCGATCGCCGTCCCGCCGAGCCGCTCCTCCAGGGAGGGCAGCCCGTGGCGGCGCAGCTCGGCGGCGAGGAGCGTGAGGTCGAAGGAGGCGTTGTACGCGACGACGGGCACGCCCTGCTTCCAGTAGCCGGTGAGGGTCTCGGCGATCTCGTCGGCGACCTCCCGCACCGGCCGGCCCTCGGCGGCCGCGCGCTCGGTGCTGATGCCGTGGATCGCGGAGGCCTGCTCCGGGATGCGGATGCCCGGGTCGGCGAGCCAGTCGCGCTGCCGGGACACCCGGCCGCCGAAGTAGCCGACGATCGAGGCCGTGACGATCCGGGCCTCCAGCGGATCGGTGCCGGTCGTCTCCAGGTCGAAGCCGACCAGCGCTTCCCCATGCCAAGCCATCGGGTCCTCCTTACGTGATCTCCCCCGTGGTGCTGAACACCCTCGCACGCACCACTGACAACGCCCCCGGCCGCCCCCGGCGCGGGGTCAGGAGACGGGCCGGGAGTCGAGCCAGACCGACTCGAATTCCTCCCGGTATGTCTCGAAGAGTCCGTGATCTCCGTCACGGGCGGACTGTCCGTGCCGGACGACGTTCCGTCCGCCGCCGCGCAGGACGAGGACCGGGGCCTCCATGCCCCGGGCCCGGCGCAGATAGGACTGGACGACGCCGACCCCGTCCGGCCCGTCGCCGTCCACCAGATAGGCGGTGAAGCGGGGGGTCTCGTCGAAGACGTGGATCTGGAAGGCCCCCGGGTCGCGCAGCTTCGAGCGGACCCGGCGCATGTGCAGGATGTTCATCTCGACCGAGCGGCTCAGCTCGCCCTTCCTCAGGCCGAGTTCCCGCTCGCGGCGCTTGACGGCGCTGCTCGCGGGGTTGAGGAAGAGGAGCCGGGTCCGGCAGCCGGACTCGGCGAGGCGGACCATGCGGCGGCCGGAGAAGTTCTGCACGAGCAGGTTCAGGCCTATGCCGGTGGCGTCGAGGCGGCGGGCTCCGCCGAAGAGGTCCTCGGCGGGCAGCTGCCGCTGGAGCCGGACGCGGTCGGGGTGGACGGAGACGACGTCCGCGTACCGGTCGCCGACGAGGTCCTCGACCGCGTCCACGGGCAGCCGGTCGGCGGAGGGCACCCCGGCGCCACTGCCGAGGATCTCCAGGATGCGGGCGGAGGCCCGTTCGGACTGGGCGAGGACGGTCAGCGAGAGGGCCCGGTTGCGGGAGACCACGTTCCGCGTGACCTCCAGCTCGTCGAGGGCGAGTTCGACCTCGCGCCGGTCGTCGAAGTAGGGCTCGAAGCACGGCCAGTGCTGCACCATCAGCTCGCGCAGCTGCGGCAGCGTGAGGAAGCTCAGCACGTTGTCGTCGGCCGGGTCGAGGAGATAGCCCTTGCGCCGGGAGACCTCGCGGACGGCGACGGCCCGCTGGACCCATTCCTGGCCGGCAGGACCGGCCGCGGCCACCACCCACTCCTCGCCGTGCACCGGTTCGTACACGGGCCGCAGGACGGCGGCGACCACGGCCCGCAGCCGCTGCTCGACGAGGTTCAGCCAGATGTAGGCGCGGCCGGCGCGCTGGGCCCGGGTGCGGACCTCGCTCCAGGCCTCGGCGCCCCAGTCGAGCTCCGCCCCGATCTCGACCGGCCGTCCGACGGTGACCGTGCCGGGCGGCACGACCGTCCCCGGCGGCAGGACGACGCCCGGGGGGACGGCCGCGCCCGGCGGCGCGGCCGCACCGGGCGGCGCCTCTGCGGGGCCGGCCGGGCCCCCCTCGTGACCCGCGTCACCTGGGGGCAGCTCCAGACCTCCCGAGCTCACCCGCGCACCGCCTTCTGCTCCCGGACACCCGTTCCGGCGGACAGGATGACCATGTGACAACGATCAAGGAAGGGTACTCCGCGAGCGGGAGGCGGTGCAGCAGGATCGTCAGGCTGCTTCCTCAACTCCCCGGATTCGGCTGCCCGTTCTGGGAGGCGAGATCGGCCGGAGTGAGCGGATTCATAGCGGTTACGTCCCTGGGCACGAGCTGGAAGCCCTGCCAGTGGACCGGCATCGGCTGCTGGTCCTCGTCCCGGGCGATGTGGTGGAACCCGATGTTGACCCACACGGACGGGTTGGTCAGCGTCTCGCCGTTGACCCACTTGTCGACGCTGTCACCGGCGCCCGCCGCGCACGCGCCGGTGTTGTTGCTCGCGAACTTCTCGCAGGCGCGGGACTGGGTGAAGTAGACGTCGTGCTTGGTGAAGGGGCGGCCGGCGTGGGTGTCGGTGTGGCCGGGCACGATCTCGTACGAGCGGGCGTGGCCGTCGGCGTTCTTGCCGGTGCCGCTGACCACCCGCCACCAGCGCATGTTCTTCGCGTCGCCGGCGAGTTCCTTGGTGACGGTCGTGCGCGTCGTCTTCACCTTGGGTCCGCCGCCGGTGGCCGGGGCCGCGGTGACGGCGGAGTCGAACTGCTCGATCCGGTCCTTGGTGGAGCCGTCCAGGCCGAAGTCGAGCTTCCAGAAGACGTTGTGGGCGTGGCTGGTGGCGTAGCCGCGGGCGCCCTTGCCGAGGGGCCAGCCGCGTCCGTCGGTGGCGTTGTAGTCGACGGGCGAGAGGCTGCCGGTGGCCCCGACGTTGGCGCCGATGGTGCCGTCGGCGGTGAAGCGCCACTCGGTGATGTACTCGTACCAGCCGACCTTGTTGACGGTGTAGACGAGCAGGTCCTTGGCCTGCGCCGCCCAGACCTTGGAGCCGTTGTCGCTGGCCATGCGGTACGCGTGTCCGCGCGACCGCGTGGTGGTGCACAGGCCCTTGACGTCGCCGACCTCGGCCACCCTGATCGTGGTGAGGGTGCCGCCGGGGCACTCGGCCGGCTTGAGGTTCTGCAGGCCCCAGCCGAAGCCGGCGCCGGTGAGGTCGTCGTACTCGGCGCCACCGTCGTCGTACGGCACGTGGATCTGGGCGAGCCGGGCGCTGTTGAGGACGCGGATGGGCGCGGCGGCGCCGGGCGGCTGGTAGGTGACCCGGTCGAGCGTGAGCCCGGCGTCGGTGTCGTAGCGCCAGCACATGCGCCAGGTGGTGCCGCCGTCGAGCTTCTGCGTGATGCGGTACGCGGCCGAGCAGTCGGGCGTCGCGGCGGCGGGCCTCGCGCCCGCCGTCGGGGACGGCGGGCCCGGGACGGCGACGGCGCCGCTCGCGGGTCCGGCGGCGGCCGTGGCGGTGCCGAGCAGGGCGGCTGCGGTCAGGACGGCGCCCCGCTTGCGGGTGCGCCGGTTCTGGTTGCGCGTGGTGGACATGGGGACGTACTCCCTCGTACGTGTCGTGAGCTGTGGAGTGGCCGGGCCGGTGGTCAGCCGACGCGGGTGACGGTCCTCGCGGAGAGGTCGACGATCAGGTTCCGGGTGTCGATCCAGGCCCCGTTGAGGACCTTGGTGACGAGCCGGACGCACCGGTGCTCCCCGCAACGGGCGAGCTGCGCGGGCACGTTGGCCTCGCGGTAGGTGCGGTAGACGTCGCCGTTGAACCACAGCTGTCTGCCGGAGGTCAGCTCCTTGCCGGTGGCGTCCTTGTAGTCCTCCTTGACGCCCTTGCCGAGCGGGCTCGCGAGGATCAGCTCCACGGCCTCGCGCAGCTCCTCGGGGTGGGCGGA
Source organism: Streptomyces sp. NPDC037410 (assembly GCF_055602235.1). Taxonomy (NCBI): domain Bacteria; kingdom Bacillati; phylum Actinomycetota; class Actinomycetes; order Kitasatosporales; family Streptomycetaceae; genus Streptomyces; species Streptomyces sp. NPDC037410. The sequence goes on from NZ_JBVJWR010000011.1 coordinate 87,554, forward strand.
GGGCTGGACCCCGCGCTGCGCCCCGGACTTCTCGACCTTGCCGGTGTCGAGGTTGACGGTCTTGGTGACGAGCTCGTCCCGCGCGTAGTCGTAGAGCCGGACCTCGGCGCGGCGGGACGCGTCGCCGGGCAGCGGGTCGGCGAGCCGGGTGCCGAGGCGCTGCGGGCCCCGGCCGCCGGTGACGTCCTGCTGGGCGGTGGCGGCGGGCGGGGCGAGCGCCAGCGCCTCGGCGCGGGCGAGCTCGTCGTCGGTGAGCGGGTCGCTGCCGACGCCCTTCTTCCCCTCGGCGGGCGGCGGGACGACGGTGGCGGGCGGCGGCGCGGACCCGGGCTGCCCCTGTCCCCCGGCCGCTCCGTCCGTACCGTCCGCCCCGGCCCCGGCGGAGGCGCCCGCGGAAGCGCCCGCCGCCACCGTGCCGCGGCCCCCCGGCGTGTCGTTCGCCCCTGCCGAACTCGGCAGGGCGACGGCGACGGCGACGGCGGTTCCCGTCACCGCCATGGCCGCTCCGGCCACCACCTTCCCCAGGTGGCGGCGTGCTATTTCGTACACACTTCCCCCTCTATCCCCCTCTTGGTCCTGCGGTCACCCGGTAGGACGGGGTGAAGTCCTAGGAGGTTGCGCCTCTTTCGGGCAGGATCTGGCCGAAGAACACGGATGAAACCCGGACAGAAGAGGAAGAGTCATATCCATGCAGGTCTGGCCGGGACAGGCGTACCCCCTGGGCGCCACCTATGACGGAGCGGGCACCAACTTCGCGGTCTTCTCGGAGGCCGCCCACAGGATCGAGCTGTGTCTGCTGCACGACGACGGCTCGGAGACGGCGGTGGAGCTGCGCGAGACCGACGCGTTCGTGCGGCACGCCTATCTGCCGGGCGTGATGCCCGGTCAGCGGTACGGGTTCCGGGTGCACGGCCCCTACGCGCCGGAGCGCGGGCTGCGCTGCAACGCGGCGAAGCTGCTGCTCGACCCGTACGCGCGCGCGGTGTCGGGGCAGGTGAAGTGGGGCGAGGCGGTGTACGGCTACCCGTTCGGGCGGCCCGACGCGCGGAGCGACCTCGACTCGGGCCCGCACACGATGACCTCGGTCGTGGTCAATCCGTACTTCGACTGGGGCGACGACCGGCGCCCGCGCACCGAGTACCACCACACGGTGATCTACGAGGCCCATGTGAAGGGCCTGACGATGCTGCACCCGGACCTTCCGGAGGAGCTGCGCGGGACGTACGCGGGGCTCGCGCACCCCTCGGTCATCGGCCACCTGAAGGAACTGGGCGTCACCGCCCTCGAACTGATGCCCGTTCACCAGTTCGTGAACGACCACCGGCTCGTGGACGCGGGGCTCTCCAACTACTGGGGCTACAACACGATCGGCTTCTTCGCCCCGCACAACGCCTACGCCTCCTGGGGCGACCGGGGCCAGCAGGTGCTGGAGTTCAAGTCGGCGGTCCGGGCGCTGCACCAGGCGGGCATCGAGGTCATCCTCGACGTCGTCTACAACCACACCGCCGAGGGCAACCACCTGGGCCCGACGCTCTCCTTCCGGGGCCTGGACAACCCCTCGTACTACCGGCTCTCGAACGACCGCCGGTACTACACGGACACCACCGGCACCGGGAACTCGCTGCTCATGCGCTCCCCGCACGTGCTCCAGCTGATCATGGACAGCCTGCGGTACTGGGTGACCGAGATGCACGTGGACGGCTTCCGCTTCGACCTGGCGGCCACCCTGGCCCGCCAGTTCCACGAGGTGGACCGGCTGTCCTCCTTCTTCGACCTGGTGCAGCAGGACCCGGTGGTGAGCCAGGTGAAGCTGATCGCCGAGCCGTGGGACGTGGGCGAGGGCGGCTACCAGGTGGGGAACTTCCCGCCGCTGTGGACCGAGTGGAACGGCAAGTACCGGGACTGCGTGCGGGACCTGTGGCGGGGCGAGCCGCGCACGCTCGCCGAGTTCGCCTCGCGCCTCACCGGCTCCTCCGACCTGTACCAGGACGACGGCCGGCGCCCGCTCGCCTCGGTCAACTTCGTGACCTGCCACGACGGTTTCACCCTGCGCGACCTCGTCTCGTACAACGACAAGCACAACGAGGCGAACGGCGAGGGCAACCGGGACGGCGAGGGCTACAACCGCTCCTGGAACTGCGGGGCGGAGGGCGAGACCGAGGACGTCGGGATCGCCGAGCTGCGCGCCCGCCAGACGCGCAACTTCCTCGCCACGCTGATGCTCTCGCAGGGCGTGCCGATGCTCAGCCACGGCGACGAGTTCGGGCGGACGCAGGGCGGCAACAACAACGCGTACTGCCAGGACAACGAGGTCTCCTGGGTGCGCTGGCCGAAGGAGAACAGCGAGACGGAGGCCACGCTCCTGCGGTTCACGCGCGCGATGGTCCGGCTGCGCCGGGAGCATCCGGTCTTCCGCCGCCGCCGCTTCTTCCACGGCCGGCCGGTGGAGGGCACGCACGACGAGCTGACGGACATCGCCTGGTTCACGCCCGAGGGCGAGGAGATGACCTCCCGCGACTGGCAGGCGGCGCACGCCCAGGCGCTGACCGTCTTCCTCAACGGCAACGCCATCTCGGAGCCGGGCACGCAGGGCGAGCGGATCGCCGACGACTCCTTCCTGCTGATGTTCAACGCCTCGTCGAAGAACCTGGAGTTCGCGGTCCCGGACAGCCACGGGCGCTGCTGGCGGATGGTGGTGGACACCTCGGACCCGGAGGGCATGCCGCCGCAGGAGGGGCCGGAGATGGAGGCCGGCGAGCGGGTGACCCTCGCACCGCTCAGCCTGACGGTCCTGCGCCGACCGGCTTGAGGTCCCGTACGGGAGACACGGCCCTGACCGTCCAGGACAGCACCGCGCAGGCGACGGCCGCTCCCACCGCCACCGCGAAGGCGGCGGGGGCGCCGTGGCTCTCGGCGAGACGGCCCGAGACGGCGAGGGCGAGGGCCTGACCGCCCACGATCCCGCTGGTGAGGAAGGCCATCGACTCGGCGAGCCGGGCGGCCGGCACGGTCCGCTCGGTGAGCCCGAAGACGGTGATCAGGTGCGGGGCGTAGGCGGCGCCGAGCACGACGACGACCGCGTAGAGCGCGCCCAGGGAGCCGACCAGGAGCAGCGGCGCGGAGAGGACGACGAGCCCGGCGGTGGCGGCGCGCCAGCGGGTCGTGAGCCCGATGCGGGCGGGCACGGCGGCCATGGAGAGACCGACGGCGGCGCTCATGACGCCCATGGCCGCGTACACGAGCCCGGCCTGGGCGGGCGCGCCGAGCTCCTCGGTGAGGGCGGTGATCCCGGCCTGCGAGGCGCCGAACATGGCGCCCTGGAGGACCATCGTGCCGCGCAGGGCGTACGCGGATCCGGGCAGCCGCGTCCGTTCGGCGGCACTCGTACGGGTGGTCACGACGGGCGCGAGGGCGCGGGCCGTCGGGTGGAGCGCGAAGGCCGTCCCGCAGACGGCGAGGAGGAGCGCCGCCAGGAGGAGCGCGGCGGCCGGGTGGGCGAAGGCCGCGGCGAGGCCGACGAGGGCCGGGCCGAGGACGAAGGAGACCTCGTCGAGGGTGCCCTCGAAGGAGAGCACCGCGCCGACCAGCCCGTCGTCCGCGCCGGAGCGGCGGGCGAGGGCCACGGAGCGGCTCCGGGCGAGCGGCCCGACCTGCGGGACGGTGGCCCCGGCGAGCGCGCCGAGCGCCATGAGCGCGCCGGTGGGCGCGTCGGCGAGGGCGGCGAGGACCAGGGCGGTGACGGCGACCGCGTTGGCGAGGGAGGCGGCGAGGACGATCCCGCGCTGGCCGTGCCGGTCGGCGAGCCGGCCGATGACGGGTCCGGCGACGGTCTGTCCGGCGGCGAGCGCGCCGCCCGTGAGGCCCGCCGTGGCGAGCGAGCCGCTCGTCTCGGCGACCAGGAGCAGGCTGCCGAGCTGGCACATGGCGGTGGGCAGCCGGCCGAGGAAGGAGACGACCGGCAGGGCCGGTCCGAGCAGGGACAGCGTGTCGCGATACATCCGAAGCATCACGCGAACGTAACGCGATGCACTCGAACGGGTGCATGGGGCGATGACACAGAAGCCCTCCGACGGGGTACGTACGTTCGCATGACGCCCATTCCACCCACCTCGACCTACCGGCTGCAGCTCCAGCCGGAGTTCCCGTTCACCGCCGCCGAGCGCGCCGTGCCGTACCTGGCCGGTCTCGGGGTCTCGCACCTGCACCTCTCCCCCGTCCTGGAGGCGGTGCCCGGCTCGACCCACGGCTACGACGTCACCGACCACCGGTCCGTACGGGCCGAACTGGGCGGCGAGGAGGGGCTGCGGGCCCTGGCGGCGACCGCGCGGGCGCACGGCCTCGGGCTCGTCGTGGACCTGGTGCCCAACCACATGGCGGCCTCCCCGCGCCACAACCACGCGCTGCGCGCCGTGCTCCGCGAGGGCCCGGACTCGCCGTACGCCCGCTGGTTCGACATCGACTGGCGGGCCGGGGACGGCCGGGTGCTGCTCCCCGTGCTGCCCGCGCGGCTCCCCGCGGTGCGGGACCGCTTCCGGGTCTCCGGCGGGTCCCTGCACCTGGACGGCCAGGAGTTCCCGCTGCGCGCGGGCACCGAGCGGCTGCCGCTCGACGAGCTGCTCGACGCCCAGTGGTACCGGCTCGGCTGGTGGCGGCTGGCCCGCACCGAGCTCGACTACCGCCGCTTCTTCACGATCTCGGAGCTGATCGGGGTGCGGGTGGAGGACCCCGAGGTGTTCGCGGCGAGCCACGCGAAGATCGTGGAGCTGGTCGCGGACGGGGTGATCGAGGGGCTGCGCATCGACCATCCGGACGGGCTCGCCGACCCGCAGGGGTATCTGGAGGACCTGGCGGCGGCGACCGGCGGGCGCTGCTGGACGGTCGTCGAGAAGATCCTCACGGGCCGGGAGACGCTGCCGGACGCCTGGCCGGTCGCCGGCACCACCGGGTACGACGCGCTGCGGCAGCTCGACGGCGTGTTCACCGACCCGGTGGGAGCCGACGAACTCGCCGATGTCTACCGGGAGTTCGTCGGGAAGGCCGCGGACCGCGGCGGGCACTGGGAGGCGACCGAGCGCCGCGCCGCGTACGAGGTGGCGGGCCATGACCTGGCCGCCGAGACGGCCGCGCTGACCCGGATCGCCGGGCGGATCTGCGCCGCCGACCCCGCGCTCCGGGACCACGCCCCCTGGGCGCTGCGCACCGCGATCCGGGAGCTGCTCGTGCGGGTCCCCGTCTACCGCCCCTACCGGACCGGCGGCGAGGAGGTGCTGACCCCGGAGGCGGCGCGCGGCGCGAAGGCCGCGTTCGCGGTGCCGGAGGAGGCGGCGGCGGTCGACCTCGTACGGGACCTGGCGCTCGGGGCGCGCGGCGACGGGCCCGAACACCGGGCGTTCCGCGCCCGGTTCGCGCAGACCTCGTCCGCGCTGCGGGCCAAGTCGGTGGAGGACACCGCCTTCTACCGGTACGCGCCGCTGCTCTCGGCGAACGAGGTCGGCGGCGACGCGGGCCGTCCGGCGGTGCCGGTCGACGAGTTCCACGCGTACTGCCTGCGGATCGCCCGGGACTGGCCGGACACCGGCACCGTGCTCTCCACGCACGACACCAAGCGCAGTGCCGACGTCCGGGCGGCGATCGCGGTGCTGGCGCAGTGCCCGGAGGTGTGGGCGGAGCTCCTCGCGGAGGTCGCCGGGATTCCGGCGCCCGATCCGCACGTGGCGTGGACGGCCTGGCAGACGGCCTTCGGCTTCGGCGCCCCGGACGCGGACCGGCTGGTGCCCGCGATCCTCAAGTCCGTACGGGAGGCGGGGCTGCGGACCAGCTGGACCGAGCCGGACGCCGGGTACGAGCGGGCGGTGGCGGAGTTCGCGGCGGCCGGGCCCGGACGGATCCCGCTCCGGGCGGCCTCGGAGGCGGCCTTCGCCCTGGAGCCGCACATCAGGGCGCACGCGCTGGGCGCCGTGCTCGCACAGCTGACGATGCCGGGGGTGCCGGAGCTGTACCAGAACACGGAGCGGGAGTACCGGGCGCTCGTCGACCCGGACAACCGGGCGCCGTTCGCGGTCGGACCGGAGGACGAGCGGACCGCGCTCGTCCGGGCGGCGCTGCGGCTGCGGCGGGCGCACCCAGAGGCCTTCGGGGCGGGCGGCGCGTACGAACCGCTGACGGCGGAGGGTCCGGCGGCCGCGCACTGTCTGGCCTTCGCCCGCTCCGGCCGGGTGGTCACGGCCGTGACCCGGCTCTCGCTGCGGCTCGCGCGGGCGGGCGGCTGGCAGGACACGGAGCTGGTGCTGCCGGAGGGACGCTGGGCCGACGTGCTCGACGGCGTACGGGAGTTCACGGGCGGCCCGGCGACGGAGGTCAAGCTGGCGGAGCTGTTCGCGGAGCGGCCGGTGGCGCTGCTCGCCCGGGTGGAGTGAACCGGAGGGAGGGGTGATGCCACGATCATGACAAGCTGTTGATCATGACGAAAGATCAGACCGGGCGGATCATCGGTGCCGCGTTCGGACTCGTGTTCATCCAGGCCAACGCCGTCGCCCTGCCGACGGCGGTCGCCGTGCCGCTGCGCCTGCTGTCCCTCGCCGCGTTCCTCTGGGTGGCCGTCCTCGGGCGGCGCGGCCGGACGGCTCCCCGGACCGGGACACCCTCCGCCACCCGATTCGGGCGGCGCTACTGGTACGTGGCGGCGGCCGAGGTCGCCGGGCTCGCGGCCGGGCTCCTGGTGATCGCCCAGGTGCTGCACACCCCGCAGGCGTCCGTGGGCTGGATCGCCTTCGTCGTCGGCGTCCACTTCTTCGGCCTCGCGGTCGCCTGGCACAGGCCCGCGCTCCATGTCCTGGGCGCGTCGATCGCGGCCTGCGGCGTGGCGGGCCTCGTGCTTGCCGGGCTCGACGCCCCGGTCGCCGCGATCAGGGCGGTCGCCGGAGTCCTCCCCGGCGTCCTGCTGCTCGCCTCGGTGCTGCGGCCGGACCGTACGACCCCGGCCGCGGCCGCGTCCGAGGTCAGGAGCGGGACGCCTGCGTGACCCAGCACTCGGTGTACTCGGAGGCGTCGCCGGTTCCCGGGTACGCGGCGGTCATGTCGACGCTCTTGGAGGCACCCGCCGCGACGGCGATGGCGGTCGTCCTCGCGGTGGCCGGGACGACGCCGGAGCCCGTCTCGCCGTTGAACTTCATCGTGACGTCGTAGTCGTAGTCGAGGACGTTGTCGTTCTTGATGGTGATCTTGGCGACGAGGCTCTTCTTCGCCGGGTCGAACTTGCACGCGTCGATGGTGATGTCGCGGATGGCCTTGTCGGCGCTGCCGGTGCTGCCGGAGACGGAGCCGGTGGAGCCGCCGCCCGAGGTGACGTCGTGGTCGTCGCTGTGGTTGCTGCCGCTGCTGTGGCTGCCGGAGCCGTGGCTGCCGCCGCAGCTGCCGCCGTGCGAGCCGCGGGCACCGGTCAGGGCGACGACCGCGATGCCGAAGACAGCGATGGCGCGGACATGACGCATGTTCATATGTAAATCCCCGTGGAAAGTGGCAGTTCGAGCGTCCGGTTGACGGGCGCACGTCACCCTAACAGCGGAGACGGGGTCGCTCAGCCGCCCGGCCGGACGATGAGACTGCGGGGAGCGCGGGTGATGAGGCCCGTGGACGTGGGGCGGAAGCCGTCCGCGAGACGGAGACGGGGCATCGCCGTGAACAGCGCGCGCAGGGCGTACTCCGCCTCGAAGCCGGCGAGCAGGACGGCCGGGCAGAAGCCGGGACCGTAGGTGAGCTGGCCCGGGTCGTTGCGAAAGGGATCGAAACGGTCCGGCTCACGGAAGCGTTCCGGGTCGCGGCCCGCCGAGCCGACGAGCAGGGCGACGGACGCGCCCGCCGGGACGACACCGCCGCTCACCGGCACCTCGGCGCTGGTGCGGCGCACCGCGATCTGCACGGGCGGGTCCCGGCGCAGCGATTCGGTCCAGGCGCGGTCGACGAGTCCCGCGGGCGCGTCGCGGAGGGCGGCGACCAGGTCGGGGTCGGCGAGGACGTTGCCGAGGAAGGAGGCGAGCGCCTTCTCCCGTACGGCGATCTGGCCGCCGCACTCCCCCGCGAGCGCGCCCGCCGCCCGGCCGCGGACGAGCCGCATCATGTCGCGGTAGGGCACGCCGACGGCCGCGGCGACGGTGCCGGCGGGCAGCCAGTGGCAGAAGTCGGCGACCAGGTCGGCCTGGGGCCGCTCGGCGATCCGGCGGGCCAGGACGTAGGCCGTGCGTTCGGTGACCGCGCGCAGGGCCTCGGTGTCGACGTCGACGTGGGCCCGCGCGCACGGCGGGTCACCGGGCCGGTGCCCGTGCGTGAAGCGCTCGTCGGTGAGCGCGGTGGCCACGTCCGCGTACCGGCTGAGGACCCAGGCGCGCAGCAGAGGGTCGTACGTGAGCGGGAACTCCTCGCGCAGGGTCCGGTGGATCCCGTGCGGGTGCAGCGTGGCGCCGGGGTCGAGCGGGCTGGGCGCGACGGTCCGCCCGCCGGGCGGGCCGGCCAGGGTCTGTACGCGGTCGGGGCTGGAAACGGGGTCCGACGGCGCAGCCGGAGCCATGGCGGGCAGACGGGTCCAGGGATCCCCGGACTCGTCCGGCCGTGCGCTCCGTACGCCCCGGTCCGGCTCGCCCTCCGCCCGTGCGCTCCCTGTGCCCCGGTCCGGCTCGTGGTTCGGCGCGGCGCTCATCTCGCCCCCTGTCGATCGGCGGTGGGTGGCGCGGCCGGAGATCGTGGCGCGCGTGCTGCCCAGCCCATCACCGCGCGGGCCGCACCGCCCGCCGCGTACCGCCGAACGGGTGAAGGCGGGGTTCAGTCGTGCGACAGCCGGAACGACATCTGCCCAAAGCTGACGACGTCTCCCGCCCGCACCACCACCGCCCCGGTGACCCGCCGCCCGTTGACGGTGGTGCCGTTCGTCGAGCCGAGGTCGCGCAGCACCCACAACCCGCCCTGGAGGGAGAGTTCGGCGTGCAGCCGGGAGGCCGTCTCGTGGCTGAGCCGCAGCCCGTTGACCGGGTCGCGCCCGATCCGCAGCGGATGCGGGCCGGGGAGCGGCAGCAGCAGCTTCGGCAGCCGCTCCGCACTCCAGGCGCGCCCGATCCGCGCCGTGAACGCGGACATCCGCTCGACCGCGCCGACCACCCGCCGGGTCCATGTGCCCTCGCTCCGCAGGTCGGCGGTGAGCAGGGCGAGTTCGTCGGGTCGGCGGGCCTGGAGGGCGCGCTCCATCCGGAAGAGGAAGGTGTCGTGCGAGAGGCGGCCTTGGGCGGCACCCTCACGGAGCAGCCCCAGCGCGTGGTCCCGCTCGGCGTCCGTCAGCCGAGGGGAGTTCGCGGGAAGCTCGAAAGGGGTCGTCACGCAAGTGATTGTCCGTCGGTCGGCCCCGACGTGTCCAGAAGGGTCGCTGACCTGGAAATTCCGTATCTGTACGGCGACATCGCCGTGACGGTCCGCGGGCTCTTCGACGACGGCTCCCAGGGGGTCGGTCTGCGGCTCCGTGCCGACGGCGGCGTCGTTCGCCCGCGCGGGGTACGTCGCATTCGAGGAAGCGATCGACTACGTGCGGGACGTGCCGGGCGCGTCGGGGTCCTGACTGCCAGGATGGTCGCGGTAGCCGTTGGTGACCGTCGACGAGGGGATCCCCGTGCTCTTCGAGGTGTGGGCGCCGAGCGCCCGTGACCGGGTGACGCTGGAGCTGAACGGCTCCGGCCATCCCCTGGACCGGGACGCCGAGCGGGACGGCTGGTGGTCGGGCGTGGTGCCCGCGGGGGACGGCGACCGGTACGGCTTCTCGCTCGACGGCGGGCCCGTGCTGCCCGACCCGCGCTCCCGCCGGCAGCCCGACGGGCCCGACGGTCTGAGCGCGGTCGTCGACCACTCGGCGTACACCTGGAGCCACGAGTCCCCGCGGCTGCGGCTGCGCGGCGCCGTCCTGTACGAGCTGCACGTCGGCACCTTCACCCCGGAGGGCACGCTCGACGCGGCGGCCGGGCGGCTCGGGGAGCTCGCGGGCCTCGGGATCACCCATGTGGAGCTGATGCCGCTGTGCCCGTTCCCCGGAGTGCGGGGCTGGGGGTACGACGGGGTGGCGCCGTGGGCGGTCCACGAGCCGTACGGCGGTCCCGAGGCGCTGAAGCGGTTCACGGACGCGGCGCACGGCCTCGGCATGGGCGTCGTCCTCGACGTGGTGCACAACCACCTCGGCCCGTCCGGGAACCATCTCCCCTCCTTCGGGCCGTACTTCACGGACACCCACCACACGCCGTGGGGCGCGGCGGTGAACCTGGACGCCCCGGGTTCGGACGAGGTCCGGGCGTACTTCCTGGGGAGCGCGCTCGCCTGGCTGCGGGACTACCGGATCGACGGGCTGCGGCTCGACGCGGTGCACGCCCTCGCCGACACGCGGGCGCTGACCTTCCTGGAGGAACTGTCTGCTGCCGTCGACGAGTTGGCGAAGGAGCAGGGCCGCCAGCACTTCCTCGTCGCCGAGTCCGACCTCGCCGACCCGCGCACGACCACCCCGCGCACGCTCGGCGGCCTCGGCGTGCACGCCCAGTGGAACGACGACTTCCACCACGCCCTGCACACCGCCCTGACGGGCGAATCGCAGGGCTACTACGCCGACTTCGCGCGCGCCCCGATGGCGGCGCTCGCCAAGACCCTCACCCGGGTCTTCTTCCACGACGGCACGTACTCCAGCTTCCGCGGCCGCCACCACGGGCGGCCGGTGGACCGGGAGCGCACCCCCGCCCACCGCTTCCTGGGGTACGCGCAGACGCACGACCAGATCGGCAACCGGGCGCTCGGCGACCGCCTCTCCGCCTCGCTCTCCCCCGGTCTGCTCGCCTGCGCGGCGACGCTCGTCCTCACCGGCCCCTCGGTCCCGATGCTGTTCATGGGCGAGGAGTGGGGCGCGGGCACGCCCTGGATGTACTTCACCGACCACACGGACCCTGAGCTCGCGGAGGCCGTACGGCGGGGCCGCAAGCGGGAGTTCGCCGCGCACGGCTGGTCCGAGGACGAGGTCCCCGACCCGCAGGAGCCGGCCACCCGCGACCGCTCGGTCCTCGACCGGACCGAACGCGAGCGGGACCCGCACAAGCGGCTCCTCGCCTGGCACCGCCAGCTCATCGCGCTGCGCCGCACCCTGCCCGACCTGACGGACCCGGACCTGGGGGGCGTGAAGACGGCCTTCGACGAGGAGGACCGCTGGCTGGTCTTCCGACGCGGCGACCTGCGGGTGGCGGTGAACCTGGGCAGGGAGCCGGCGGTGATCCCGCTCGGCTCCAACGGCCGCGACCGGGTCCTGGCCGCCTGGGACCCGGTCGAGTCCCCGGCGGCGGACGGCCTCCTGCGTCTCCCCGGCGAGTCGGCGATCGTCCTCACGGACGGCTGATACAGAGCTATTCCACGATCGCCATCTCGTGCGGGGTGTTGTTGAAGCGGCGCCCCGACCCGTCCTCCGTCGCCGTGACGATGTCCTCGATGCGGACGCCGAAGCGGCCCGGGAGGTAGACGCCGGGTTCGATGGAGAAGCACATGCCGGGGACGATGGGGAGCTCCTCGCCCTCGATCATGTACGGCGGCTCGTGGGTGGTGACGCCGATGCCGTGGCCGGTGCGGTGGATGAAGTACTCGCCGTAGCCGGCGTCCGTGATGACCTTGCGGGCCGCCCGGTCGACGTCCTGGCAGGCGACCCCGGGGCGTACGGCCTCGAAGCCGGCCTGCTGGGCCGCGCGGACGAGGTCGTGGACGCGCTGCTCCTCGTCGGTGGGCTCGCCGACGTGGACGGTACGGGTGGTGTCCGAGCCGTAACCGTGCTTGAGGCCGCCGAAGTCGAGGACGACCATGTCACCGCGCTCGATGGTCCGGTCACCGGCCTCGTGGTGCGGGTTGGCGCCGTTGGGTCCCGAGCCGACGACGGTGAAGTCGACCTGGGAGTGGCCGGACTCCATGAGGAGCCGGGCCAGGTCGGCGGCGACGTCGGTCTCCTTGCGGCCGGCGAAGCGGACCTTGAGGATCTCGCCGTACGCCTGGTCGGCGGCGGCCCCGGCGGCCGCGATCCTGGCGAGCTCGTGCGCGTCCTTGACGCCGCGGAGCATCGGCAGGGCCTCGGTGAGGGAGACGTACGAGGTGCCGGGCAGCGCCTGCTGGAGGCCGAGAAGGTGCATGGCCCAGGCGTTGTCGCTGACGCCGAACCGGCCGTCGACGTCGAGGAGCGGGGCGGTGACGGCGTACGGGTCCTTGCCGTCGGTCCAGTCCCGCAGGGAGAGCGCGGCGGCGCCGGTGGCCTTCTCGGCGTCGGGCGCCTCCAGGGTCGGGACGACGAGCACCGGTTCCTGGCCGGCGGCGAGGACGAGGACGGTGAGCCGCTCGGTGATCGCGGTCGGCTGGTAGCCGGTGAGGTAGACCAGGTCGGGCCCGGGGGCGACCAGCACACCCGCGAGTCCGGCGTCGGCGGCGGACTCGGCGGCCCTGGCCATCCGCGCCCGGTAGTCGTCCGCGGTGAAGGGCACGACCTCTTCGGGGGTTTCCCTGCTCGCCATGGGGCTTCTCCTCGGCTGTTCGACATCGTCGTCGTACAGCATCCTGCCGGGCGGGGGCGCGGGACGCGACCGGATACGGGCCGGTGCGGGCCACCAGCGGATCAGCGGCGGTCGGGGCCCTGGGCGATGAGCCGCTCCAGGAGTTCCTGGAAGTCGTCGCCGACGACGATCCGCAGGTCACCGCACTCCTCGTCGTGCTCGCTGAGCTGGGTGAGCGTGCCGTCCCGCCACCAGAAGACGTACGGGCTGATGGCGCCCGGCACGTCCTCGTACCCGGCGGCGGCGAAGGAGGCCATCGCGCCGAGGGCCGGGATGATCGAGGTGTCCCGGATGGGGTGGAAGGCGAGCTGGTGCCGGAAGGGCAGGGCGACGAGCGCGCCGTGCTCGCCGAGCGGGAGGCCGGTGACGCGCCGGACGACGCCGTCGAGGTCGAGGACGCGGCTCGCGGTGTAGAAGGAGTCGCCGAGGATGATCTCGAAGCACATGCCGTCGGCGTCGCGGACGGTCTCGTGCTCCTCGACGGGCAGTCCGCGCAGGTTGCGCAGGGCCCGGTCGCGCAGCTGCGCGTGGTCCCCGAGCCGTTCGAGGGCCTCGTCGGTGAGCATCATGACGCTCTCCGGCAGGTCGAGGGCGAGGACCTCGTAGAGGCCGGGGGCGACGGTCCTGGCGTAGCCGAAGGCTCCGGCGTCGATGCCGTCGCCGCTGACGACCCGGGGGTAGAGCTGGGCGCGGATCTGCTCGGGCGGCAGGGTCTCGAGCGCGGAGGGGCCGTCCATGGCGCGGACGACGAGCCCGACGTGGCGCTGGATCATGCCGGGCCAGACGCGGGGGCCGCGCCGGTCCTGGTGGCAGACGGCGGCGAGGTTGCCGAGGCCGAAACGGCGGCCCTTGTCGTCGACGACGTGGCCGGCGAAGACCGTGACCTCCAGGCCGAGTTCGGCGAAGGTCTCGCGGACGCGGCCGCGGAACATCGCGGCCTCGCGCTGGGAGAAGTACGCGAACTCGGGGTCCCTCGGTGCGTCGTCGCCGTCCCGCCTGGGTCCTCGTCGCAGCCACCCCACGCCTGTCCCCCTTCCGTCGCCGTTGCGCCCAGGGTAGCGACTGCGGATGTCAGCGCTTGAGCCGTCCGGCGAACTCGGCCACCGGGCCCGTGGCTTCGGGGTGCGCGCCGGCCGGGACGAGGAGTTCGGTGCGGTGCACCAGCCGGGGCGCGACCAGGGGGACGGCGGCCGCGCCCGGGACGCCCCGCGCGACGGACAGCGGCAGCAGGGCCAGACCGTGCCCGGCGGCGGCCAGGACGGCGAGGGTGCGGGTGTCGGTGCCGTCGTAGCGCAGGCCGGGGCGGAAGCCGCGCCCGGCGGGACCGGCGTGGACGGCCCGGAGCCGGTCGAGGGGGATGCCGGCGGCGGGGGCGTCCAGCCAGCGGGCGTCGACGAGGTCGTCGAGACGGAGTCCGGGGCGTCCGGCGAGGGGATGGCGGTCGGGCAGGACGACGGCGAGCGGTTCCTCGGCGACGCGGCTCGCGGAGAGCGGGGCGACGTCGGGGAGCCGCAGCGGGTCGCTGGGGGCGGCGACGCCGTCGACGAGCCCGGCGTCGGCCTCGCCGGTGGCGACGGCGACGGGCACCCGCTCGCGGGGCAGGGCGTGCAGGGTGACCCCGGTGGCGGGCAGGGCGGCGACGATACGGGCGGTCAGGGCGAGCGGGGAGGCGGCGACGCCCAGGGTCGTGCGGGGCGCGGCGGTGAACCGTTCGAGGTCGGCGCGGGCCGCGTCAAGGCGGAGCAGCAGCGCCCCGGCGTGTTCGAGGAGCCGCTCCCCGGCCGGGGTGGGGGCGACCGGCCGCCGGGTGAGCAGCGGAAGCCCGAGGTCGGACTCCAGGGCGGCGATGTGCTGGGAGACGGCGGACTGGGTGTAGCCGAGGTCGCGCGCGGCCTCGGAGAAGGAGGCGAGGCGGGCGACGGTGACGTACGTGCGGAGGAGGTGCGGGTCCACGGATCAGGACCCGAAGGGGGTCTTCAGCAGGTCCTTGGCGTAGTACGCGAGGGAGCGGTTGTAGCGGGGCAGCAGGGGCGCGAGGGCGCCGAGGGCGAGGGAGGCGGCCTCGCGGTCGCGGCCGGTGTCGGCGAGGGCGAGGGCGAGGAAGGCGTCGACGGCGGCGGAGAGGGCCTGCTCGTCGGCGTCGAGCCGGTCGGCGGGGATCTCCCGTTCGGCGGTGAGGAGTTCGACGCTGCGGTCGGGGCGGCCGAGGTTGCGCAGGCTGCTGGCGAGCTGGATGACGGCGCGGCGGCGGCGCAGTCCGCTCAGGCCGAGGTCGAGGGCCCGCTGGTAGTGGACGACGGCTTCCTCGGGCATGCCGGTGGAGTCGTGGGCGGCGCCCAGCTCGAAGACGGCGGCGGGGTCGTCTCCGGAGCGCTCGGCGGCGAGGGCGGCGGCCTGGGCGCGGAAGTCGGCGGGCTCCAGGTCGTCGAGGCGCGCCCAGAGGGCGGCGACGCGGGTCTCCCAGTCGTGATCGTTCGTCATGTGGCCACCCTAGCGGCAGCGACATAAGCATCCGTGATGGCGAGTCCATGAATCATCGTTGGACGTGAACGTGGGGCACGGCCGAGCATGATGCCCATGAACACACACACCCACACCCCCCGTATCGCCCTGGTCGGCGACCGCTCCCCGCACGTCCGCTCGCACGTCCGCGTCCCGGTCCTCCTGGACGCCCTCGCCGAGCGGGACGGGCTCGCGCTCGACGCGTACTGGATCCCGACGGGCGACGCGGAGGCCCCGGGCGCGGTGAAGGGCTTCGACGCGGTGTGGGTGCTGCCGGGCAGCCCGTACGCGAGCGAGGCGGGGGCGCTCGCGGCGATCCGTACGGCCCGCGAGGACGGCATCCCCTTCCTCGGCACCTGCGCCGGATTCCAGCACGCCCTGATCGAGTACGCGCGGGACGTCTGCGGCCTGGAGCGGGCGGCGCACGCCGAGAACGACCCGGCGGCCGACCCGGGCGACCTGCTGATCGCGCCGCTCGCCTGCTCGCTGGTGGGCCACGAGGGCGTCGTACGGGTCACCCCGGGCACGCTCGCCGAGAAGGCGCTCGGCGCGGAGCGGACGACGGAGCGCTACCACTGCAACTACGGCGCCGACAGCCGCCACCTGGACACCCTGCGGGCCCACGGCCTGCGCTTCTCGGGCGCGGACGAGGAGGGCGGCATCCGCATCGCCGAGCTCCCCTCGCACCCCTTCTTCCTGGCGACCCTCTTCCAGCCGGAACTGGCGGGCGACGGGACGCGCCCGCACCCGATCGTCCGGGCCCTGGCGGTGGCGGCGACGGAGCACGCGGCGCGCGTCGCGTCGTTGCAGGCCGTGTAGGGCCTGCCTTTCCGGGCAGACCGGGTCAGGCCATCGGTACGACGAGGTGGGCGCGGTCCCGGCCGCGGGCGATCAGGCGCGCGTTGGGTTCGTCGGAGTCCTGGACCCAGCGCTCGGCGCGCGCCCGGTCCTTGCCGAAGCGGACGTGCCGCTCGACGAGCCGGGGGACGCGGCGGCGGGCGTCCAGGTCGAGGTACCAGGCCTCGTCGAGGAGGGGCAGGATCCCGGCCCAGGCGCCCTCGTCGTGCAGCAGGTAGTTCCCCTCGGTGACGACGAGGGGAACCTCGGGCGCGACGGGTATCGCCCCGGCGACGGGCTCCTCCAGGGAGCGGTCGAACGCGGGCGCGTAGACCGTGACGCCGGGGACGGGGGTACGCAGCCGGGCGAGGAGCGCGGTGTACCCGGCGGCGTCGAAGGTGTCCGGCGCGCCCTTCCTGCCGGCCCGCCCGAGCCGCTCCAGCTCGGCCTGAGCCAGATGGAACCCGTCCATCGGGACGAGCACGGCGAGCCCGTCGAGCCGGGCGACGAGCCGCTCGGCGAGCGTCGACTTCCCGGCCCCCGGCGCCCCGGCGAGCCCGAGGATCCGCCGCCGCCCGGGCACGGCGAGCGCCCGCGCGCGTGCGTCGAGCCGGTCGAACTCCTGCGCGTGCATGCGGGGCATTCTCGCACCGGCGGCGCGGAGCCGAGTCGCTCGGCCGTCGCCCTCCTCCGGGAACCGATCCCGGCCCTGCCGCGTCGTAGGCGAGCGCCCCCTTGTACGCGCCCCTCCCCCCGACCCTCCCCCCACCCTCGTTCCGACCCTCCCTTCCGCAAGGGTCACCCCCCGCCACGACGCGGGTCAACGCGGGTAGGTTCCTCCCCCTCCGCGTATTACGTTGAGGAAATGCCGTCCATCGCACTCGTCACGCTCGTCGTCCGTGATTACGACGAGGCCATCGCCTTCTACACCGACGCCGTCGGCTTTGAGCTGGTCGAGGACACCGACCGCGGCGACGGAAGCCGCTGGGTCGTCGTCCGCCCGCCCGGCGCGGCCGGTGTCGGCGGCCTCGGCAACGCCGGGCTGCTCCTTGCACGCGCGAAGAACGAGGAGCAGGAGGCCTCCGTCGGCAACCAGACGGGTGGCCGGGTCGGCTTCTTCCTCCACACGGAGGACTTCGCCGGCGACCACGAGCGCATGACGGCCGCGGGGGTGAAGTTCCTGGAGGAGCCGCGCCACGAGGCGTACGGCTCGGTCGCCGTCTTCGAGGACCTGTACGGCAACCGCTGGGACCTCCTCCAGCCGGCGGACCCGACCGTCGGCTGAGCTCCCGCGGGTCGGGCCGAGCCCGCCCGACCCGGCTCGACCCGGCCTACCTCAGCAGCGCGAGCAGCTGCCCCACGGCTGCCGCGACGGGCCCCCCGACCGCGCCGACGGCGGCCGCGAGCTGCGCCACGGACGCCAGGACGAGGCCGCGCTCGCGCAGAGCGCCGCGGTCGCCGGGGCCGGCGAGCTCGGCCAGGGCCTCCTCGGCGGTCCGGTCCTGTTCCGGGGTGAGGTGGCGCCGCAGCTCCTGGAGGCGAAGGGTGAGTTCTTCGATCGCGGCACGGAGCTCGGTGTCCCCGCCGGCCCCACCCACGGAGCCGTGGTTGATGCCGACGTTGCCACGGCCGCCACTCATGTTGACCACGTCGCCGTAGTAGTTCGAGGTCGAGTGGGAGTGCTGGTCCGGATTCGGAGTCGGATTCGGGTTCCGGTTCGACGCGTCGTTCACAGGTTGATCCCCCTGTTGTTCCGACCGCCTCGCATGTTGACGACAGGGCCGAAGTGGTTGGTGGTGTTGTGCTGCTCGACGACCGTCGTGAACTCGGCCGCCGGGTTGTCGATCGCGTTCACGATCTGACCGGCGATGTACCGCAGCTGGTCCATGTTCGGCAGGGTCACGATCACCGTGGCGCCGCCCGCCGTATCGATGGCGAGCACGGGCGTCGACTGGAACACGTCTCTGAGGGCGAAACCGATCAGGACGACCAGGAGGACGATGAGCACGGGGTTGCCCTCCCCGATGCGCGCCTCGCCCCCACTGGCGTAGTTGACTCCGGCGTAGAGCAGCACGGCCGCCAGGAGCCACTTCAGGATTCGGAGGAAGATCTGGCCCGCGTCGAGTTGGTCCTTGTACGCCTCGACCCGGGAGATGTTGTGCAGCGGGAAGGCCGCGGAACCCACCCAGAGCATCCGGCGCCGCACCCGGAGCGTGAGGACGCGTCTCCGGCGGGACCCCGAGCGTATGGGTGGAATCGGCGACTCCGAGGGGGGAGGCGGAGCGCCCTGAGGTAATGCCGCCGCACCCCGGACCGGCGGCGGACCCGATGCCGGTGCCGGTCTCGGACCCGATGCCGGTGCCCGTCCCGGACCCGGCGGCGAACCCGGTGCCGGACCCGGTGCCGCCGGCGTCCCGTTCGGCGGCTCGTCGGGCGGCGGCCCGGGTGGCGGTGCCGCGAAGCTTCCCATGGGTCCCCCCGGGGTCTCGTCTGTCCAGCCCCGCCCATCGCGGGAGCACCATTAAGCACCCGAGGGCCTTCGCGGAGCAGGTGAGAAGCAGCCAAAAACCGGTGTCGCTCGGCCTGTTCGCTTGCCTACACTCCCGTCACGGCGCACCGACCGGTGCCGTCGTGAGACGTCCGACCGAGGGGAGACGACCGTGCGTTGCCGTAGCGCTGCCGCCGTGTCGTCCGCCCGTGCCCGGTACGACGTGATCCTCGCCTCCTCCGCCGAGCGGTGACGGCTGCGCGCCCGTCATCGCCGCCCGTGACGCCGTCACACCCCTGACCGTCGTCCGGGAATCGCGCTGCCCTGTTCTCCACGCAGCAGCGAAAGGCACCACCCCATGCGTATCCGCAATCTCGGCATCCTCGCCCACGTCGACGCCGGCAAGACCACCGTCACCGAGCGGTTCCTCTTCCTGACCGGTGCCACCCACAAGCGCGGCGAGGTCCACGACGGCACGACCGTCACGGACTTCGACCCGCAGGAGCGGGACCGGGGCATCACGATCTTCGCCGCGGCCGTCAGCTGCGACTGGGCGGACCACCGGATCAACCTGATCGACACGCCCGGTCACGTCGACTTCTCCGACGAGGTCGAGCGCTCGCTGCGCGTCCTCGACGGCGCCGTCGCCGTCTTCGACGCCGTCGCGGGCGTCGAGCCGCAGAGCGAGTCGGTGTGGCGCCAGGCCGACCGGCACGGCGTCCCGCGCCTCGCGTTCGTCAACAAGCTGGACCGCGCGGGCGCGGAGCTCGACAGCGCCGTCGAGTCGATCCGTACGCGCCTGGGCACCGTCCCGCTCCCGGTCCAGCTCCCCATCGGGCGCGAGGACGGCTTCACGGGAGTCGTGGACCTGGTCAGGATGCGGGCGTACGTGTGGGCCGACGGCGCCGGCACCTTCGCCGACCTGCCGGTCCCCGACGAGCTCGGGGCCGAGGCGCGGCGCCGCAGGCGAGCCCTGGAGGAGACGGTGGCGGAGCTGCACCCGGGAGCCCTGGAGGAGTTCTGCGCGGAGGGGGCGCTCTCCGCCGGGACCCTCACGGGCGCCCTGCGCGACCTCACCCTCTCCGGGGAGGCGGTGGTCGTGCTGTGCGGCTCGGCGTACCGCAACCGGGGCATCGAGCCGCTGCTCGACGCCGTCGTCGCGTACCTCCCGGCCCCGTCGGACATGCCGCCGGTGCGCGGCGAGGTCCCGGCGGACCCGGAGGCGCCGTTCACCGCGCTCGCGTTCAAGGTGAACGCGACGGCCACCGGCCGCATGACCTACCTCCGCGTCTACGCGGGCACGCTCGGGAAGGGGGACACCGTGCTCGACGCCACCACCGGCCGTACGGAGCGGATCGCCCGCATCCTGCGCGTCCAGGCCGACCGGGCGACCGAGGTGGACGAGGCGCGCGCCGGTGACATCGTCGCCGTCGTCGGTCCGAAGTCCACGCGCGCCGGTGCGACGCTGTGCGCGCCGGGCGCGCCGGTCGTCCTCGAACCGCCGACGACCGCCGACCCGGTGGTCTCGGTCGCCGTCGAGGCGCGCCGCAGCACGGACACGGGCAAGCTCGCGACGGCCCTCGCCCGGATGACGGAGGAGGACCCGTCGCTGGTGGTGCGGTCCGACCCGGAGACGGGCCAGACCGTCCTGTCCGGTCTCGGCGAACTGCACCTGGAGGTCGCGGTGGAGAAGCTGCGGCGCGACCGGGGCCTTGAGGTCACGGTCGGCCGTCCGCAGGTCGCGTACCGGGAGACGGTGACGAAGGGCGTCACGGATCTGCTCTACCGCCATGTCAAACAGGACGGCGGGGCGGGCCAGTTCGCCCACGTCGTCATCGGCGTCGAACCGACGGAAGGGGAGGAGGAGTTCGCGTTCCGTTCGACGGTCACGGGCGGCCGCGTCCCGCAGGAGTACATCCGCGCGGTCGAGGCCGGCTGCCGGGACGCCCTCGTCGAGGGCCCCCTCGGCGGCCACCCGGTGACGGGTGTCCGGGTCACGCTCACGGACGGCGCCACGCATCCGAAGGACTCCTCGGAGATGGCGTTCCGTACGGCGGGCCGCTTCGCCCTGCGCGAGGCGCTCCGCGCGAGCGTGATGACCCTCCTGGAGCCGGTGGCCGAGGTGACGGTCACCGTCCCCGCCGAGTCGGTCGGCTCGGTCCTCGGCGACCTCGCGGCCCGCCGGGGCCGGGTCACGGACCAGACGACCCGTTCCGGTACGGCGGTGGTCTCGGCGACGGTCCCGCTGGCCGAACTCTTCGGCTACGCGTCCCGCCTCCGCGGCCGCACCCAGGGCCGGGGCACGTTCACCACCCGGCCGGCGGGGTACGCCACGGCTCCGTAGAGCCCGTAGAGCCTCACTCGTCATCGGGGCGGAGGGAGCCCAGGACGGCCAGTTCGTCCTGGGAGAGGTGCAGAGCGCCGGCGGCCACGTTCTGGGCGAGGTGGGCGAGGTCGCCGGTGCCGGGAATGGCCAGGACGTGCGGGCCGCGGTGCAGCGTCCATGCCAGCCGGACCTGGGCGGTGCTCACTCCTCGGGCGCGTGCGAGGGCCTGCACCGTGCCGCTGTCCTCGGTGGACGCACCGGCGGTTCGTCCGGTGCCGGCGATCGAGTAGAACGGCACGAACGCGATGCGTTGTTCACCGCACAGGCGCAGCAGTTCCTCCTGTTCGGGTGAGCCGCCGAGGCCGTACATGTTCTGGACGCAGACCACCGGTGCGATGGCCTGAGCCTCGGCGAGGTGGTGGGGACGGATGTTGGACAGGCCCAGGTGACGGATGAGTCCGGCATCGCGCAGTTCGGCGAGCGCGCCGAAGCGATCGGCTATGGAATCGGTGCCGACGATGCGCAGGTTGACCACGTCGAGGTGGTCGCGGCCGAGTCGGCGCAGGTTCTCCTCGACCTGGCCGCGCAGCTGCTCGGGGCGGGCGTGCGGCAGCCAGGCCCCTGAGGGGCCACGGCCGGGGCCGACCTTGGTGGCGATGACGAGATCGTCCGGGTAGGGCGCCAGAGCGCGGTTGATCAGCTCGTTGGCACAGCGCAGCGAGGAGAAGTAGAACGCGGCGGTGTCGATGTGGTTCACGCCGAGCTCGACCGCCCGGCGCAGCACCTTGATCGCCTGGTCCCGGTCGCGCGGGACGGCGTCGGGCGCGAACGCCTCGCCGTGCTGGGGCAGGCGCATCGCGCCGAATCCGATCCGGTTGACGGTGCGGTCGCCGAGCTTCCAGGTGCCCGACGCCGCCGCGGTGATCGTCTGTGAGGTCATGGCGAGATGATCGGCGCGCGATACCCTGGCGAGCCATTGATTCACGCATACCCGAATCCACCGAGGGGCGGTTGTGGTGGCGGAGCTGGCGTTCTCGGCGAACGACCTCGCGCAGGTGCGGTTCGCCGTCTCGCCGATGTGGGAGGTCGCGCCCAGCTTCCGGCTGCTGACATCGACCACCGCGCACCCGGTCCACCAGCCGTGGATCGAGCAGGTGCGGCCCCGCCTGCTGGCCGCCGGCCTGCACCGGGGATGGCTTGCCGAGCTGATCGGCCCCTCCGGCTACGTGCCCGACTTCCTCACCCCGGCCCCCGCAGGACCGGCCCCCACGCCGGAGGCGGAGTGGGAGGCGATCTCGGCCTCGCCACCCGACCGGGTACGCCAGGACCTCGACCACCTCGCCCGCCACCAAGGACATCTCGGCCCACGGCTGTCGAGCCTTCGCGCCGACCCGCCCTCCCGGCTCGCCAAGGTGGCACAAGAGATCGAGACGTACTGGGAGTTGGCGCTCGCCCCCTACTGGGCACGGATCAGAACCGCACTGGACGCCGACGTCTTCCACCGGGCCCGCACCGTCGCCGAGCACGGCGCGGGCCACCTCCTCAACGACCTGCACACCTCGGTGAGCTGGGACGACAACACGCTCACGCTGGCCCGCCGGAAACGCGGCATGCCCCGCCACTCCGCGGGCGCGGGACTGCTGCTGATCCCCTCCGCGTTCACCGGCCCCGGCCCGCGCACCCGGATGCGACCGCCGGACCCGCCACAACTCGCCTATCCGGCCCGTGGCATCGGCACGCTCTGGGAGACACGGCCCGCCACGGCAACCCGCACCCTCGCCCCCGTCCTCGGCCGCTCACGAACCCTGCTGCTGACCGAACTGGAAACCCCGGCCTCCACCACCGAACTCGCCCACCGCACCGGCCTCTCCCCGGCCGGGGCATCCCAATGCCTCACCGCGCTGCGCGAGGCGGGCCTGGTCAGCGCCCACCGCGCCGGCCGCTCCGTCCTCTACGCCCGCACCGCCGCCGCAGAAGCCCTCCTCGAAGCCGCCTCCGCGTGAACGCCGGGGTCGCGGGGTGAGGTCCAGCTCGGCCCGTACGGTCTTCCCGACCGGTACGCGGTCGAGCACCGCCCATCGCGAGGCCAGCGCCTCGACGAGGAGCAGGCCACGCCCGCCCTCGTCCAGGGGCCCCGGGGCGACGGCGGTCGGCCGCCGCTCGCCCCGGGTGTCGGAGACGTCGACCCGGAGCCGCAGCCCCGGCGTGTACGAGAGCGTCAGTTCGAAGTCGCGCCCGGGCACCCGGCCGTGGGTGACGGCGTTGGCGGCGAGCTCGGCGACGAGCAGCCCGACGACGTCGGAGATCTCGGAGCCGTACGGGAGCTGCCAGCGGTCCAGCTGATGGAGAGCCAGCCGACGGGCGAGGCGGGCGCCGCGCGGGGTCGAGCTGAAACGCTGGGTGAACACACGTACGGTGACGGCGGGTTCGCGGGTCACAGGGGAGGTCATGGGGTCAATGTGGCGCCGCCCGGGGCGAGTTACCAGCTCAGAAACTCGTACGCTGCGCCGTGTACGGGTTCACGCTCTGGACTGTACCGGTAACTATCGGTGAACCTTGATGCGTTCAGCGCGAGCACATCGGTACGGGAGGTGGCGGGGTGACGGACGAGGTCCCGAAGGGAAACGAACCGGAGACGTCGGAGAGCCTGAAGGCTTTCGGGGAAGTGGTCAAGGTCTTCCGCAAGAGGGCGGGCCTGACGCAGGAACAGTTCGCCCCGCTGGTGGGCTACTCGGTCCCGACGATCGCTTCGATCGAACAGGGCCGACGACTGCCGTCGAAGAGGTTCGTGGACCGGGCGGAGGAGGTGCTGGAGGCGTTCGGGGTGATCAAGGCGGCGGCGAAGCATCTGACGCGGAGGGCGGGGCTTGCGACGTGGTTCGCGGGGTGGGCGGAGCTGGAGCCGCAGGCGGTGACGCTGGACACCTTCGAGAACCGACTCGTGCCGGGCCTGCTGCAGACGCCGGCGTACGCCAGGACGCTCTTCGAGGAGCAGATCCCGGCGATGGGTGAAGACAAGATCGAGTCGAACATGGTCGCCCGCATGGAGCGGGCGCGCATCCTCACGGAGCACCCGGAGACGATCTTCAGCTTCATCATCGAGGAACACGTACTGCGCCGCGAGATCGGTGGCCCGGAGGTCATGCGCGAGCAGATCGACCACATCCTCGACATCTGCGAGCGACGCAACATCGACATCCAGGTCATGCCGCAGTCACGCGGGCACCATGCGGGTCTCAACGGCCCCCTCCGACTCCTGGAGACCGAGGAGAACGCCTGGTACGCGTACTGCGAGGGCCAGGAGACCGGCCAGCTCATCTCGGACCCCAAAGTGGTCAGCATCCTCCAACAGCGATATGCCAGGATGCGAGCACAGGCTCTGTCCCCTGAGGAGTCCGTGAGCCTGCTGCGGGAGATCCGAGGAGCACTATGAGCACCACTGAACTGGCCTGGTTCAAGAGCAGCTACAGCAGCGGAAGCGGCGACAATTGCGTGGAAGTCGCCCTCTCCTGGCACAAGTCCAGCTACAGCAGCGGCAGTGGTGACGACTGCGTCGAGGTAGCCACCTGCCCCACCACCGTCCACGTCCGCGACTCCAAGAACCCCACCGGCCCCCAGCTCGCCCTGGCGCCCTCCGCCTGGACGGAGTTCCTCGACCAGCTCGGCTGAGGAAGCATCACCTCCATGTCCGCGGTTGGTAACGAGCAGTCCTGCACCGGAATACGGCAGCCACTCCGGTGCAGAATCTGCTCGTCGAGCCATACGCAGGACACACGGGGGATCACCATGCGCGCTGCTGCCCGCACAAGCTGGAAGACGTACGCCCTGGGAGCCGCGGCCGTCGCCGCGCTCCTCTCGTCCACGGCGTGCGGGCCGAGCATGCACGAGGACGGGGCGCCGAGCCCTGCCCCGTCCGGTACCGCGAGCGCGACCGACTCGGCTCAGCCGAGCACCACCCCGAGTCCGAGCCCGTCCACCGAAGCCCCGCAGCCGAGCGCGAGCGACTCCGCGAGCCCGTCCGCCACGGGCTCGGGCAAGGTCCCGGCCTGCGGCGACCATGACGTGTCGATCGGCACGTCGTACTGGGCGCACGACTCGGGCCAGCACCTCCTGATCACGGCCACGAACATCACGGACAAGCCGTGCACCCTCTACAACTACCCGTTCATCACCTTCGGCCGGAACACCGACAGCCCGCTCACGCCGATGGAGTCCCCGGCGAAGGCGGTCGCGACGATCGGGCCGAAGCAGAAGGCGTACGCGGGCGTGAAGCTGTTCCTGGGGGGCGAGAAGACCTCGGGCGGCTACAAGTCGTTCGGCATCGCGTACGCGGACCCGAGCAGCAGCGAGGACGGTTCGCCGATCGACGTCGCGTTCTCCGACGAGGTCCAGTTCGTGAACGTGGGCCAGAACCCGTCGGTCACGTTCTGGAACCTGGACCGCGGTGAGGTCGAGAAGTTCGTCTTCAAGGCCCGGTGACCCCGGGGCCCTTGTGTCAGGATGCGGGGACCGGCCACCTACCGCACACGGGTGGCCGGAGCCGCACGACACGAGGAGCGACTTCCATGAGCACCCCTGCCGACTACCTCTCCGGACTGTTCTCGCTGGATGAGCGCAACGCCCTGGTCACCGGCGGCAGTTCAGGCATCGGCAAGGCCATCGCCGGAGCCCTTGCCCGTGCGGGCGCTCGGGTGGTGATCCTGGCGCGCAAGGAGGCCGAGCTCGTCGCGACCGTCGACGAGCTGACGGCCGACGGCTACCGGGCGGCCTGGGTGAGCGCGGACCTGAGCACCCGGGAGGGCATCAAGGCGGGGGCGGAGGCAGCGGCGGCGGTGTTCGGGGAGCCGGACATCCTGGTGAACTCGGCCGGCATCAACCTCCGTCCGCCGTTCGGCGAGCTGGGCGACGAGGTGTGGGACACGACGATGACCGTGAACCTGGAGGCGCCGTTCCAGCTCGGCCGGCGCTTCGGGCCCGGCATGGCCGAGCGGGGCTTCGGCCGGATCATCCACATCACCTCGCAGCAGGCGCACCGCGCGTTCGTGCAGAGCGGGGCGTACGGGGTGTCCAAGGGCGCCCTGGAGTCGCTGGCACGCTCGCAGGCCGAGGCCTGGTCCCCGTACGGCGTCACCGCCAACACCCTGGTCCCCGGCTTCGTCATGACGCCGCTCAACCAGCGCCTCTCCTCCGACCCGGAGAAGGTCGCCGCCCTGGCGGCCCGCACGATGGTCGGCCGCAACGGCCTGGCCGAGGACTTCGCGGGCGCGGCCGTCTTCCTGGCGAGCACCTCGTCGGCGTACGTGACGGGCCAGTCGCTGTTCGTGGACGGCGGGTTCTCCGTGCACTAGGGCAGGCCCTAGGCGGGTCAAGCCCCGGCGTCCGCCCAGGTCGCGAGGCTCTGCGCGGCGGCCTCCAGGGCCTTCGCCAGGGGGTCGGACGCCGCGGACAGCGCGGCCGACAGGGTCAGGGCGGGGCCGTCGGTCCCGCGGCTCACGGTCACGGCGCAGGTGACCGTCGACGACGGGCCCTGCACGCCGGGCGGTGCGGACACCGTCAGGGTCAGTTCGCAGGAGCCCGCGCGTGCGCCGGCCGCGTCGAGCCGGGCCGTCATCGCCTCGGTGAGCGGCTCGGCGTTGTCCTCAAGGGCCCCCGGGCGCAGCCGGAACTCCTCGTCCACGGCCACGACGCCGATCCCCCGCAGGGTGGCTGCCCGCAGGTGCAGCGCGCGGGTGCTGAACACGCCCGCGCTGTGCAGGACGTAGACGGCGACGAGCGCGGCCCGCACCGCGCCGTCGAGCCCGTTCGCCCGGTCGGACAGCGGGATGTGCCACCGGGGCGGGCGGAGCCGTACCGGCGCGACGCCGTGGGCGAGCGCCGTCAGCCCGTCGCGGACCGTCTCGCCGAGGAGCCAGGGCCCGCCGGGGCCGAGCATCAGGAGCCGGCCCTGCGCGTCGACCGCGAGCGGCGCGTCCGTGTCCGTACGGCCGAGCGGGAAGAGCCGTACGCCGAGGGAATCGGCGAGCCCGTTCAGGGACGGGACGTCGAAGCGGGCCTCGCGGGGATCGACGACGCTGCCGACGGCGGCGACCTCCCGGCCGCCGGTCGCGGCGGGCAGGACGGTGAGGCCGTGGAACTCGCGCACGGCCCGCTCGGCGGCGGGGAAGAGCTCCGCGCCGGTGGTCACCGCGACGAGCACGGCCAGCATGGCGGCGTCCCCGGCGTCGCGTCCCGGCCGCCAGCCCGCTTCCGTCAGTACGTCGCTCATGCCTGGTCGTGGAGGACCGCGATCCCCAGCCGGTCGAGGAGCGCCGTGCAGGAGCGGCAGACGTCCGCCTCGGTGCCGTGTTCGGGGTCGCCGTGCGGGCGGACCTTGCGGGCGACGATCGCCGCGCCGGCGAAGTGCGGGACGGCCTCGTCCAGGGTGGCGGTGCGGCCGTCGCCGCGCTGCCGGTCGAAGCCGAAGAGCTCGTCGGAGACGAGGGCGGACTCGGCGCAGTAGCCGATGAAGGGCTCGCGCAGGGCCGGCGGGAGCCCGTCGAAGAACGCCTGCACCGCCGGGTGGAGCTGCGGCTCGCCGTCGCCCGTGAGGTTGGTGTGGCTGGTGATCGTGCCGTGGATGAGCAGCGAGGCCGCCGTACCGGGAATCAGGTCAGACAAAGTAGTCCTCCGCGTCCTGCATGGGGGCGTGGGCGAGGGCGATCATCGCCTCGTACTTGTCGGCGCCCATGTAGTAGCCGCCGGTGTGGTGCAGGTAGAAGAACCGGCCGCGTTCGTCGATGAGGACGGGGGAGCCCTCGGAGCCGTCGAGCCCCACCGGGAAGAGCCGCACGCCGAGGTCGCGGCTCAGTTCGGCGACGTCGGCCGGGGCGGACCCGTAGCCGAGGTACGGGGTGAAGTAGAGGTGGTCCTCGCGTGCGGCGTCGATGGTGAGAGACAGCCCGCCGTGCTCGGCGAGGAACGCGGTCGCGGCCTCGAAGGGCTCCACGGGAAAGCCCGCCTCCCGGTACTGCCCGGTGATCTCGTCGACCATCGCCGGTACGGTGCCGGCGACGTCCCGTCCCGGGAACCATCCGTGTTCCCGGAACCAGGCGTCGACGTCCTCCGGAGTGTTCATGTGCGGCATATGTGCTCCTTATCCGGCGTACGCCATGACACCGGCCATCTCCATCGCCAGCGCGCACGACCGGCACGGCGGCTTGTACTCGCCGTGGCCGAGGGGGTGCGGTTTGATCTGCTCGCCGATCTGCACGCTGTAGACCTGTGAGCCCTTCATGGCGTCGCGGACGTTGTCCACCGAGGTGATCCCGGTGCCGTCGGGGTCCAGCTGCCGTAGCCGGTCCGAGACGAGGTTGGCCTCGGCGCACTTCCCGTGGCCCGCGCCAGGGTAACCGCCCTCCGACTCGATCCGTTCCTTGACCTGATCGTAGATCGACTGCATCGCGGGGTGCAGGTCAGGGGTCTTCTGGCCCGCTCCCTTGGTGGCGCTGGAGTGGCTGGTGACGACGCCGTCGTGCAGGAGGCTCCCGGAGCACGAGCCGTCGAGGAGGTTCGTGCCGGGCGGGAAGTGGGTCTTGGCCAGGTCGATCTGGTGCTTGGGGTCGTCCGGGTTCTTCGGGTCGGCCTTGCGCGCCCTGTCCGCGAGGTCGCGGGCCTCCTGGACGAGGGCCGCGCGCTGCTGCTCGGGCGTGAGGTGACTGACGTCGAGCGGGTCGGTGCGGTGGTGGCGCATGGTGCCGGCGGAGCTGCCGTGCCAGGGCGGGGCCGGGGTGATGCGGCGGCCGCCGGGGTCGTTCCCGGAGCCGCCGTTCCCGGAGCCGCCGGGGGGATTGCCGTTGCCGCCTCCACCGCCTCCTTTCCCGCCGTCGTCGTGGTCGCCCTTGCGCTGGCGGGCGAAGCGGTCGCGGAGGTCGTCGTCGGTGTTCTTGTGGTCGGCGGAGATCTGCTTGACGACCTTGGGCAGGGTCTGGCCGACGTGGTCGCCCATCGACTTCGCGGCCTTGGTCAGGGCCTCCATCGCCTTGTCGGCGATCGGGTCGATCGCGTCGGCGATCGAGTCACGCCCCCGCGTCCGGCCGTGCGCCGTCTTCGCCTTCGTGAGTTTGCCCGTCGTCTTCCCGTGGATCCTCACGCTGACGCCGTCGAGCTGGGTGGAGGCGTGGTCGTGCTCGGCGTGCTCGATGTGGAGGTTCTTCAGGCCACTGCCCTTGGAGCCGCTCCCGCCTCCGGCCGAGGCGAGGTGCATCGCCTCCTTGCCGGACTGCACCCCGTCCTTGAACCCGTCCGTACCGGCCTGCTTGGTCTGGTCGAGGTCCACGCCGTCCTGCAGCCCGATCGCCATCGCGCCCAGTTGCACGACCAGGTCCGCCGCCATGCCCTCCAGGGCGGCCACCGCCGGCTCGGTCAGCGCCGACACGACGTACCCGACGGCCTCCTCCACGCACTCCTTGATCAGCCGCTTGACGACCTCCTGCGTGGCCCGCATCGCCCCCGCGCCGATCAACGACGACAGACCGAACGTCACCGGGATCAGCGAGATCGCGATGCCCGCCTCGGACGCGAGGTAGCCGAGCTGCACCAGGGCCGCCAGCTTCATCCCCTCGACCGCGCCGGCCGCCAGGTCGAGACCGCCCGCGATCGTGCGGGCCGCACCGGCGATGTCCTTGATGTGCTTGGACTTGACCTTCCGCCAGTGCTCGTCGAGGGCGTCGATCGCCTCGCCCTCGCCCGAGGACAGCAGCCGCTCGAAGTGGTTGTTCGCGAGCTGACCGTCGTCCTCCAGGTCGTCCGCGAACTCCCGCAGCGCGTCCGCCATCTCGCGGTACGCGTCCTCGTCGACGTTCGGCCAGGCGACACCGATCAGATCGAGAAGGGTGTCGGCCCAGTCCGGAACCGTGACAGCCACGTTCCATTCCCCCCGTTGCAGACCGTTTGCAATTCCGAACAGTCCTACCACAAGGACCATGTGACGGTCAGTCTGCTCCACCACACGGAACCGGCCACTCGCGCCCCTTTCGACCCCATCGGTTTCGGTCATTCCTCGCCGTCCCTCTGGCAAGAAGAGGCAGGACCACTTGAATGGCCTCACGCGTGTGCGGAGTGCGCGCGGAGCAATCGGGGGTGCACATGGATCCAGTGACCGCCATCGCGGCGGCAGGCGTCGCGCTCGTCGTCAAGGGTGCGCTTGAGGCCACCGGCCAGGAGGCCGGGCGGAGCGGCTGGAGCGGCGGCGCACGGCTCGTCGAGCGGATCCGGGCGCGGTTCCGCGGGGACACGGAGGCCGAGACCGCGCTGGAGCGCGTGACGGACGCTCCGGACGACGAGTCCGGACAGCAGGACCTGGAGCGGATGCTCGCGGCCCACATGCTGCGGGACCGGCAGTTCGAGGAGGACCTGCGGCGCATGGTCGACGAGGCCGTGGCCGCCGGTGGACACGGCGGCCCGCAGGTCAGCGCCGCCCTGATCAAGAACGCCCAGGTCTTCAACGAGAAGGTCGAGATCAAGGGCGACTGGAACATCTCCTGACGGCGTGCTGACGGCGCCGCGCGGCGCCGTCCCGTCATGCCGTCACCCCTCCCGGAAGCCCGTGTGCCATGAGTGAGGAAGTCACCGCCCCGACCGGCGGGACGAGTCCCGAACCCGCTCCGACGCCCCCCGTCTCCCCCTCCCCCGAGCCCGCGACCAGCGCGCCGGAGACGGGGCGGCCGGGGCCCGTGGCGGAACAGGACGGTCCCGTCAGCGAGTCCGACGCACTGCGCTCCCTCGCCGAGGGCAGCGGGACCCACGACCCCGGGCGATCGGAGGCGCAGCGCGCCGGCGCCATCGCGGACCTGATCGCCCAGCGCCTCAGCGCCGACGCCTCCGGGACCCGGATCGGCACGCTGGCGCTCTTCAACGACACCGTCAGCTTCGGCGGCGGGTTCCACACGGACGGCGGCCGGCGGCACCGCGAGCGGGCCGTCGCGGGCGAGGGCTCCGTGCTGCCGCTGGACTCCGCCGAACTGGACGACCACACCGCACGGTTCGTCCAGCCACCGGAGTACGGCTCCGCGCTGGGCGTCCTGCGCGAGCGCCGCCTCCTCTTCCTCACGGGCCCCACGGGCAGCGGACGCGAGGCCACGGCGGTCAACCTGCTCGCCGAGGCGCTGGCCCTGTCGGGCGCCGACGGCGGCGGGATCTGCCACCGGCTCCTGGACGCGGCCGCCCTGCTCGAACCCGGGTGGGAGCCCCCGGTGCCCGACAGCGGATACCTCGCCCACGTCGAGGACGGGCCGGCGGGCGCGCGTGGCTTCGACGCGCTCCCCCGGCTGCTGCCCGCCGTGACGGCCGCCCTGAAGTCACGGGGGTGTCATCTGGTGCTCACGGGCGGCCAGGACCTCGCCGTCGCCGTGCGCGGCGACGGCGGCAGCGCGGGCGTCGCCCATGTCCTCGCCCCCGTCGACGCCCTCACCATCCTCGAACGGCGGGTCCTCGGCCACGGCGCCGCCCCGGACGCGCACGCCGAACTGCGGGCCCGGCTCGTCTCGGGCGGAGTCGTCGACACCCTCCGGGAGCTCCCCGCCGCACGGCACGCCGCACGGCTCGCCGCCGACATCTCCGCCGGCCGTGACGTGGCCGCGGCGGCCGCGGCACTGCGGGACCCCAGCGACCAGGTCCGGGCCTGGTTCGACCGGCACCGGAACCCCGACGCGGTGGCCTTCGCGCTCGCCGCGGCCGTCCTGGAGGACAGCGGCTACCTGACCGTCGCCGAGGCCGCGGTGAAACTGCGGGACTCCCTCTCCACACCCGAACCCGCGCCCCCGGACGTACGGTTCAGGGACCGGCTCGCCGACGAACAGCAGTGGATCAGGCTCGACACCACGGGCGGCGGCGCGCCGCGGGTCCGGTTCCGCAGCCCCCTGCTCGGGCAGGTCGTGCTGCTCTACGCGTGGACGGGGCTCGACGGCTGGCGCGAGGCCCTGCTCTCCTGGCTGCGGCAGCTCCTCGGCCACACCGACCTGGAGGTCCGGGCGCGGGCGGCGGTGGCCGCCGGTGTGTTCGCGTGGGCCGACCACCACTACGCGGTGCACCGCTACCTCACCGGCTGGGCGGCCGGCGAGTCCTGGCCGCTGCGCCAGGCCGCCGCGACGGCCCTCGGGGTGGCCGGCGGCGACGAGGACTCGGCCGAGGCCGTGTGGGCGCTGCTGCACGACTGGGCGCGCGGCGGCAGCTCGGCCCGGGAGCGCAGGCTCGCCGGGACGGCGGCGAACACGGCGGGCGGCATCCTGGGCCGTACCGCGCCCGACCGGGCGGTGGCCGTGCTGCGCGACGCCCTGGACCGCGACGACGACTGGGGGACGCTGCCCTCCGTCGCCTGGGGCGGGGTGCACCTCGTCCACCAGGGACAGGCGGGAGCGCTGCTCGGCGCGTACCTCGACTGGTCCGCGCCACGGGACCTCTCCCCCATGGTGGTGAAGTCGCTCTCCGCCTTCGTCTTCGCGACGACCCGGCCGTACGAGCCCGGCGTCGACGGGCCGGTGGACGGGGTCGCGGGCGTGCCGCTGCTGCTGAGCGGGCTGCCCGCCCACCGGACGGTGCTCGCCGAGTTGTGGGCGCGGTCCCTGGCGCGCCGCCCCGTGCAGGAGACGGCGCTCCTGTCGCTGCGTGACTGGATCGACGTCCACGCCGACCGGGCGGGTCCGGCCGCGTTCGACGCGCTTGGCGGCCTCCTCGCGGACGTCGCCCGCCGCCCGGGCGCACACCGCGAGCGGCTGCTCTGGTGGCTGAACAAGTGGGCGCACGAGCGCGAACGGCCCTCGCGGAACGCGGCGTCGCTGCACGCGCGCCTGTCCCGTACGTCCTGAGCGCACCGACGAGAAGAAGGGAGGAAACCGTGGGAGAGCAGACCTACGACCCGGTGCTGTCCTTCGAGGAGCTGCCCAAGTGGCGGCTGACGAAGCCGGTACGGCCCCCGGAGCCGGGGCGCGCGATCGTCCTGGTGAGGGAGAGCGGCCCGGCGCTCACGATCCGCAGCGGCGAGGAGATCCCGTCGTCGCGCTTCGGGGCGTACAACGGCATGTTCACGGTCGACATGACCGAGCACCGGCTGGTCCTGGACATTCCGCTGCTCAGCCGCGACCCCACGTTCTCCTTCCGCAGCCGGGTCGACCTGGTCTGCCGGGTCGCCGACCCGGTCCAGGTCGTGGCCCGGGGCATCCGGGACATGAGCGCGGCCCTCTTCGGGGCCCTCCGCAGGACGCTCCGCGAGGTCGCGCGGGACTACGACATCGCGGAGTTCCACCAGGCCGAGCGGGCGTTGAACGGGACCATGGCCGGATTCGCCGGCGACGACGCGATCCGGCTGCGGAACGTGCAGGTCGAACTCCTCGTCGACGAGGAGGAGATCGCGACCAGCGGGCGCGCGTTCCGGGACGTCGTACGGGAGACCCGGCTCGCCGGCATGCGGCGCGGACGCCATCTGGACATGATCCGCGAGGAGGGCCTCGACGGTCTGATCGCCGAGATCATGGAGAAGGAGGGGCCCCGGGCCGCGCTCACCTGGATCGAGAAGAACGAGGCCGAGAAGCGCGAGGTGAAGCGCGAGATCATGCGGCTCGTCCTGGAGCGCGGCGACGCGGACCGGGAACCCTTCGAACAGGCCGAGCTGGAGCGCACCGTCCTGGAGGAGGTGCTGCGCGAGAGCGACGGCCTCTTCGACGGCGCCGCCCGCCGCGGCAGGCTCCGCGGCTCCCTCACCCGCGCCCTCGACCCCGCCCCGGCGCCGGACCCCGAGGAGCCCGGCCGCGGAGCACTGCGGGGCGAGGCCGTACGGAGGGAGAGCACGGGATACGCACGGGACGCGGACGGCCCCGCCGAGGGGTACGGCGGTGGTCGGGCGGAGGGGCACGGCACCAGTCGGGTCTCGGGACGCGCGGCGGACGGCGGACGGGACGGGTACGGCGTACGGGGCGGCGGCCCCGGCTCGTCCGCGGGACCGCGTTCCGGGCCGCCGAAGGACGAGCCGCTGCCCGAGGGCGGCGACTCCCCCGGGTACGTGCCGCCGGCGGCACGACCGGCCGACGCTCCGGCGGACCCGTCCGCGCCGCGGGTGAGCCGGGTGCGGGGCACGACGAAGCGGGACACCACGAAGCGGGACGAGGAGCGCTGATGGCCGACCACGAGCGCAGGGCACGGCACGCCGTCTCCCCCCACCCGCACGGGACCGGGAAGCCGCCTGTCGGGCCGCCGGGACCACCGCCGCCGCCGGGGCCTCCCGGGCCGCCCCCGCCGATGGCGCCGCCCGGACCGCCGCCGCCCCCGGCAGGGCCGGTGTCCGCCGCCCCGCCGCAGCCGTCGGCCCCGACGGGCGAGACGGGCCCGTCGGTTCCGGCACCTCCGACGGGCGCCGCGGACGCCCTCGTACCGGTGGCGCCGCCCGAGCGGCCGACGCCGCCGCCCCAGGCGATCTGGGCGACCGACGGCGCCACGCGGGGAGTGCAGGCGCTCTCGGTGTGGACCGAGCGGGTCTCCGGCCACGGCGAGGACGCCGAGCCGTTCGTCGTCCACCACTGGGACACGCACCAGGGCCTGGTCGCCGTCTTCGACGGCTCCGGCGGCGCGGGCGCGGCCCCCGTCTGGCAGGACGCGGACGGCGTCTGGCACACCGGGGCCTGGGTCGGCGCCCGCGTCGCCCGGCTCGCCACGGACTGCTGGTTCCGCGAGGTCGCCGACGACAACGAGCCGCTCGGCCCGGAGAGCCTCCACGAGTACGTGTCCTGGTTCCTGGCCAAGGCCCCGCAGCGGCGCAGCAAGATCGGCGGCACCATGCGCCGCCAGCTGCCCACGACCCTGGCGGCCGTCCACTACCGGGTCCGCACGGAGGACTGGGCGGTCGAGTTGCGCCCGCTGTGGGCGGGCGACTCGCGCGCGTACGTGCTCACGGCGACGGACGGACTGCAGGTCCTCACCCGGGACCACACCCGCGAGAGCGACGCCCTGGAGCTGCTGCGGACCGATCCGCCCATGACCAACGTGATCTGCGCGGACCGGGAGTTCACCGTCGACACCCAGCACCTCGCCTCCTTCGGGATGCCGTGCGTGCTCGTCGCCGCGACCGACGGGTACTTCGGCTACGTCGACACGCCCGCCGACTTCGAGCACCTGCTGCTGCGCACCCTCGGAGAGGCGGGCAACGAGTCCGAATGGGCCGACCTGCTGCGCCGCTCGGTGCAGCGGTACACGGGGGACGACGCCTCGCTCGCGCTGGTCGCCCTCGGCCACGGCGACTTCGGCGAGCTGCGCGCGTCCTTCGAGCGACGCTACCGGGAGCTGACCGAAAGCCTCCGGCGGCACCGTCCGGCCGTCCTCGACCGCGCCCCCGGCCGCCCCGGCGACGAGGGAGCGGCGGGCGCGGCAGCGGAGGACCCGCGGGACGCCCACGCCCGTGTCCGCGCCTGGCAGGACGACAGCTGGCAGGCGTACCGCACCGGCTACGAGACCCATCTGCCGTCCGCATCCGAGGAGCGCCGATGAAGAAGGGTGACACGATCGCGGGATACCGCATCGTCACCGATCCGACCAACCTCAACGGGGGCAAGTGCATCTGGGCCTTCGCGGAGAAGGGCGGGGAGCAGTACTTCGTCAAGCGGTTCCTCGAACCGAAGCGTCCGCGCGACGACGCGGAGGACTCCAGGAGCGTCCGGATCCGCCGCGCCGTCGCCAAGGAGTTCGAGGAGCGGCACCGCACGATCATGAAGCGGCTGCGTGCGGACCGGCTCGGGGGCGGCAACATCGTGGCCGCCACGGACTTCTTCCACGAGGGCAGCACGTACTACAAGGTCACGGAGCGCATCGACACCACCAGCCTGGACAGGCCGCAGGGTCTTGAGCCGAACCAGAAGGCGGTCCTGCTCAAGACCCTGGGCACCAGCCTGAAGATGCTGCACGACTTCGGCATCGTGCACGGCGACCTCAAGCCGCTGAACGTCCTGATCCAGAAGCGGGAGGGGGCCGCGTTCCACGTCGCGAAGCTCATCGACTTCGACGACTCCTACGAGTCCGGCAACCCGCCGACAGCGCTCCCCGGCGACTCCGCGTACGGCGCGCCCGAGTGGCTCCGGTACCAGAAGGGCGACGGGACGGTGGCGCCGAAGGACCTCACCTGCGCCGTCGACGTCTTCGCGCTCGGGCTGATGACCCATGAGTACATGACGGGTGAACTTCCCTCGTACGACGCCCGGTTCGACTCCCCCGCGGAGGCGGTGAACGCCGGGGAGGAACTGCGGTTCGACCCGCGGCTCTCCGACGAGCTGCTCGGCCTGCTGCGCCGGATGACGGCCGCCGATCCACGCCTGCGCCCCGGTGTGGGCGTCTTCCTGGAGACGCTCGCCGACTCCGGCGTGTGCACGCTCCAGCACCGCAGGCCGGGCAGCACGGCGCCGGGCGGCGCCGCTCCGGCCGCCCCGAGCTCCTCGCCCACGTCGCGGGTCAGCCGTGTACGGAAGAGTTCCGGTTCGCGGAGGGAGCGGCCGGACCCCACCCCGCGGCCCGCCGAGGCCGCCCCGGCGCCCGCACCGGCCCCTGCCCCTGCCCCTGCCCCTGCTCCTGCTCCTGCTCCTGCTGCGGAGCCCGCACCCGCACCCGGTGTGTCCCGTGTCCGCATCAACCTCGGCGGTCGCGGCGGCGACCGCCGAACACCCTGACGCCGCCTGACACCCCCCGGTACCCCCTGACACCCCTGACTGAGGAGAACCACTCATGACCGACGCCCGCGGGCAGTACCAGGGCAATCTGCAGTACGCCGTCGACATCGCCCTCTGCATCGACGCGACCGGCAGCATGTACCCCGTCCTCGACGCGGTGAAGTCGAGCGCCCTCCAGTTCCACCAGCGCCTCGACGACGTGATGGCGAAGAAGGGCAAGTCCATCAGCCAGCTGCGGCTGAAGGTCATCGCGTTCCGCGACTTCGGCGACGACCCGGACAGCGCCATCGAGGAGACCGACTTCCTCCGGCTCCCGGACCAGGCCCGGGAGTTCGAGCAGTTCGTCGCCGCCATCGACGCGACGGGCGGCGGCGACATCCCGGAGTCCGGCCTCGAAGCCCTCGCCCTGGCGATCAGCTCCCCCTGGGAGACGGGCCTCGACCGGCGCCGCCACGTGATCGTGATGTTCACCGACGCTCCCGCCCACGCCCTCGGCACGGTCGGCGCCGACACGCACACCTACCCCCGGCACATCCCGCGCAGCCTCGACGACCTGTTCGAGCAGTGGGGGTACGAGCGGAGCCAGACCTCGGTGATGGAGCAGTCCGCCAAGCGCCTCGTCCTCTTCGCCCCGGAGGAGACCCCCTGGTCCGACCCGATCGCCGAGGAGTGGGACCTCACCCTGCACTTCGCCTCCAAGGCGGGCGAGGGCCTGGAGGAGTTCGAGATGGACGAGATCATCGAGACGATCGCGAACAGCCTGTGACGATCCTGGCCTGGGAGGGCTTCCGCGTGGTGGCGAACCCCGCGGGCCTGGAGTTCTCCTGGCCCGGCGGGGGCGTCTTCGAGGTCGAGACGGCGCGCTGCGTGTCGGCCTCGCTGCACCCGTCGGACGGCCGGGAGGGCGAGCGACTGGTGTTCGAGTTCCGCTTCCTGGACGGCGCGCCGGCCGAGTCGGCGCTCGCGCTGCGCACGGAGGTCCCCCCGAGCCGCCTTGAGGACGCCCGGCGCTTCGTCGCCCTGCTCTGGTCCGAGCATTCCATTCCGGACCGCCCGGCGTCCGCGCCGGGGGGGCACGGCGGCCCGGTCCGCGCGCCCGGGCCCACG
Source organism: Streptomyces sp. NPDC037410 (assembly GCF_055602235.1). Classification (NCBI taxonomy): domain Bacteria; kingdom Bacillati; phylum Actinomycetota; class Actinomycetes; order Kitasatosporales; family Streptomycetaceae; genus Streptomyces; species Streptomyces sp. NPDC037410. The sequence goes on from NZ_JBVJWR010000011.1 coordinate 125,081, forward strand.
GCCTCCCCCGGGCCCGCGCCCTCACCCCGGCCCACGCCGTCACCCGCGCCTCCGGCGGGCCCCGCGGCCCCGGTCGCGACCGCGGTCGGTACGCCGACCCCTACCTCGGACAGGGCGGTCCTGGCGCGGGTACGCGAAGGACCCCGCTGGATCGTCAACCCGGTGGGCCCGGGTACGGAGGAACTCTTCCGTTACGTGATGGCACGCCCGGACATCGACGAAGACTGACACAGGACACGGACAGCAGAGAGAGGGACGACAGGCGTGGCGGGCTCGGCCGACTGGCGATGCGCGGACTGCGACAGCAACAACGGGGCGGAACACAGGGCCTGCACGACCTGCGGCTCGAACCGCCGCACGAAGCTGCCGCCGCCCGCCGCGCCCCCGCGTCCCGCGGCCAAGCGCCCCACGCCCAAGCGGACCCCGCCGAAACCGGCCTCGTCCGGCTCGTCGTCCTCGGGGACGACGCCGCCGAAGGCCACGCCCAAGCCGGCCCCCGCCAAGAAGGCCACGCCCAAGCCCACGCCCAAGCCCGCGCCGAAGCGGCCGACGCCCCGCCGGACCACGCCGACCACTCCGACCACCCCGACCCGGCCGCGCACCGGCACGTCAGGGGGCGCGGGGTCCACCGGGTCCCGTCCGACGGGCGTCTTCTATCCGCCGCCGAGCACGGGCGGCTACACCCCGGAGTACACCCCGCCCGCCCCGCCGCCCCCGCGGCCCGCGGCGCCCCGCCCCGTGTACACGCCGCCGAGCCGGCCTCCGAAGGAGAAGGGCTGTGGGATGGGCTGTCTGGGCATCGTGGGCGCCGTCCTGCTTGTCGGGTTCCTCGCCAACAGCTGCTCCGGGGTGCTCGACTCGCTGAGCCCGGACGACTCCGAGCCGACGGCCCGGCCGAGCAGCACCGCCGCCTCCTGCCCGTCCCGCATCGCGGCCGAGCTCCCGGGCGGTGAGGGAGCCGAGCTCGTCGAGGCGTTCCGTACGAAGAACAAGCGGATCACGCTCTGCCGGACGGCCGCGGGGAAGCTCTTCTACTTCGGCGAGTTCAGCGACCAGCGGGAACCGGGCATCGCCATGAAGGCGGTGAAGACGAGCGGGGGGTACGAGGCGACGAACAGCCCGTACCGCTACGTCATCCGCGGCGGCGCGGTGACCGTCTACCAGTCGGGCACCCGCATCGGCCACGAGGAGCTCACCCCGGAACCGCATCCGAGCTGAGCCCCTCGCGCCCGCCGCCGCCCCGTACTACTCGGTGGGTTCGAGCCGCAGCGAGATCGAGTTGATGCAGTAGCGCTGGTCCGTCGGGGTCGGGTAGCCCTCGCCCTCGAAGACATGGCCCAGGTGGGAGCCGCAGCGGGCGCAGCGGACCTCGGTGCGGATCATGCCGTGGGAGGTGTCCGCGACGAGCTCGACGGCCTCGCTGTCCTTCGGATCGAAGAAGGACGGCCAGCCGCAGTGCGACTCGAACTTCTCGTTCGACGTGAAGAGCTCCGCCCCGCAGGCGCGGCAGGAGTAGACGCCCTTCGTCTTCGTGTCGGTGTACTCACCGCGGAACGCGGGCTCCGTGCCGGCCAGCCGGAGCACCTGGTACTCCGCCGGGCTCAGCTGCGCCTGCCACTCCTCGTCCGGCTTCTCGACCTCGTACGCCATCGTTGTCCCACTCCTCAGTTCGACAGGCGGGCGAGGATCTGCGGACCGAGGTCCGTGACGTCGCCCGCGCCCATCGTGAGAACGAGGTCGCCGGGGCCGGCCATTCCCGCGACGACGTCCGGGACGGCGGTCTTGTCGTGGACGGGCGTGACGTCGGCACCGGCTGCGCGGGCCGCCGTGATGATCAGCTCGCTGGTGACGCCCGGGATCGGGTCCTCGCGGGCCGGGTAGACGTCGAGGACGACGGAGGCGTCCGCGAGGGCCAGCGCGTCGCCCATCTCCTTGCCCAGCTCCTGGGTGCGGGAGAAGAGGTGCGGCTGGAAGACGACGAGGAGACGGGAGGCCCCGGCGGCGCCGCGCATGGCCTCCAGGTCGGCGGTCATCTCGGTGGGGTGGTGCGCGTACGAGTCGATGACCTGCACGCCCTTGGCCTCGCCCTTGAGCTGGAGGCGGCGGCCGACGCCGGTGTAGGCGGTGAGGGCCTGGGCGAGCTCGGCCGGGTCGATGCCGACGCGGGCGCCGGCGGCGAGGGCCGCGGCGGCGTTGTGCGCGTAGTGGCGGCCGGGGACGGAGACGGTGAAGGCGTGCTCGGCGCCGTCGAGGAGGACCGTCACCTCGCTCTTCATGCCGTTCGGCACGATCTTCAGGATGCGGGCGTCGGAGTCCTCGGACTCGCCGACGGTGATCACGGAGAGGCCGTCGCGGTCCGCGACGCGGCGGGCCAGCTCGCGGGCGCCCGCGTGCTCGCCGACGACCAGGGTGCCGCCGGGGCGGATCTTGGCGGTGAAGGCCTCGAAGGACTCGTAGATCTCGTCCATGGAGGCGTAGTTCGCGTGGTGGTCCAGCTCGACGTTGAGGACGATGGCGACCTCGGGGTCGTACTTCTGGAAGCTGCGGTCGCTCTCGTCGGCCTCGGCGACGAAGACCTCGCCGGCGCCGTGCCGGGCGTTCGTACCCGGACCGTGGAGGTCGCCGCCGATCGCGTACGAGGGGTCGAGGCCGAGCTCGGTGAGGGCGACGGCCAGCATGGAGGTGGTCGTCGTCTTGCCGTGCGTACCGGCGACGGCGATCGCGCGCAGGCCGTCCATGAGGGAGGCGAGCGCGTCGGAGCGGTGGACGACGGGGATGCCGAGCTCGGCGGCGCGGGCCAGCTCGGGGTTGTCCGCGCGGATGGCGCTGGAGACGACGACGGCGGAGGCGTCGTCGGCGAGGTGCTCGGCGGCGTGGCCGATGTGCACGGTGGCGCCGAGGGCGCGCAGCGACTCGGCGGTCGCGGAGTCCTTGGCGTCGCTGCCGGCGACCTTGGCGCCGCGCTGGGCGAGGATCTTCGCGATGCCCGACATTCCGGCACCGCCGATGCCGATGAAGTGCGGCCGTTCCATGGCGGCGGGAATGGCGGGTGCCATGCGGATCTCTCCCCGGGGTGGTGGTTCTGGAAGCCTCCAGCCTAGTGGCTCCGTACGGGGCCCGGTGGTCGACGGGTCCGGGCCCGCGGGGACGGAGCGGCCGGGTCCGCGCCCCCTGCACGGGGCGCGGACCCGGCCTTCCCGCTACTCGCTGTGGGCGAAGAGCTTCAGGACGGGGACGCCGACCTTGTGGCGGGCCCGGGAGGCCCAGTCGCGGTGGAAGAACTCCTCCACGTAGTGCGGGGCGGTGAGGACGATCACCTCGTCCGCCGCCGACTCGTCGACCACCGCCCTCATCTTGTCGAGCGGGTGGTCCTCGACGACCTGGCCGACCGCCTCGCAGCCGGCCTTCCTCAGGGCCTGGAGCGAGACCTCCAGGGCCTGCTCGGCCAGCGGCCTGGCCTCCTTGCCCTCCGGTTCGTCGCCCTCGTGGGCGGCGTCCTTCAGTTCGCCCATGGCGACGTCGTCGATGGCACGCAGCAGTACATCGGCCTGGTCACCACGCGGCTGCATGAGAACGATGAAGGACACGCCCTCGTCGCCGTGCAGGGTGGTGACGAATTCCACGTCGACGGACGTGAGGGGCTTCTCGATCATCAGAACGCTTGTGAACACCTCAGGAGCCCTTCTGCGGAAACCATCCTTCCCCGTGCCCGCACGGGGTCTGCGACAGTAAGTGTGCCCAGCGGACGCTAAGCGGAACGGCAAATTCCGCCGATTGTCAGATCCGACGGTAGCGGGTGAAGAGGAAGCCGTCCTGCTCCAGCACGGAAGCGGGCCGGAAGCGTGTCGGGACGGCCACCGCGGGGCCCCCGGCGATGCGCTGGGCATCACCCGCGGTCATCGTCGGCGAGATCGTCAGGCACAGCTCGTCGAGGACGCCCGCCCCCACGAACTGGCCGAGCAGCCGGGGCCCGCCCTCGGTCAGCTGGCGGCGCAGCCCGCGCTCCGCGAGCACCCCGACCGCGCGGGCCGGGTCCACCCCGGCACCGTCGCCCGCGATCAGCACCTCGGCGCCCGCCTCCCGGGCGGCCGCGACCCGCTCGGCGGGCGCGGCGGCCCCCGTGAGGATCAGGGTCTGCACCAGCGGCTCGGTGAAGAGCGGCAGCGAGAAGTCGAGGTTCAGGGAGGCGCTGACGACGGCGATCACGGGCGCCGGGCCCTGGCCGGCGGCGGCGCGGCGGTCCGTGAACGCCTCGCGTGCGCGGGCCGGGCGGTAGCCCTCCAGGCGTACCGTTTCCGCACCCACCACGACCACATCGGCGAGCCCGCGCAGGATGCCGAAGATCCGCATGTCGGTCTCGGAGGAGAGCGGCTGGGAGCGCCCCTCGTGCTGACCGGCGCCGTCGAGCGAGGAGACCATGTTGGCCCGCAGCCACGGACCGTCTCCTTCCGGATACGCGTAGGCGTCGGCGAGGGCGTCGAGCGACCACTCCTGGTCGGAGGCGGCGCTGGAGGCTGTCATGTCCGTCACAGGGAAGAGCTGGCGCATGATCGAAGTCTGACACGGCGCTTACAGTGGGGAACTGTGTCGACCCGTGCCCTCACCGAAGCGGCGGCTTCTCCGGAAGCGGCCCCGCTCTCGCTCTGCTCCCGAGAGCCCCACGTCCCCGCCGACCGCCTCGTCGCGGAGATGGTGCCGCCGCCGCGCTTCGACTCCGTCCGCTTCGACACGTACCTCCCCGACCCGAACCAGCCCAGCCAGACGGACGCCGTCAAGGCGCTGAGCACCTTCGCCGAGGGCCTCGGCGGGGCGCACGCCACCGGCGCCGGGAAGCGCCGCTGGTTCGCGAAGAAGCCCGCCGCCCCGAGCGGCCCGCGCGGGGTCTACCTGGACGGCGGGTACGGCGTCGGCAAGACCCACCTGCTCGCCTCGCTGTGGCACGCGACCCCCGCGGAGCCCGCGCTGAAGGCGTTCGGCACGTTCGTCGAGCTGACCAACCTGGTCGGCGCGCTCGGCTTCCAGCAGACCGTGAAGACGCTGAGCGGACACCGTCTCCTCTGCATCGACGAGTTCGAGCTCGACGACCCGGGCGACACCGTCCTCGTCTCCAGCCTCCTCGGCAAGCTCGTCGAAGCGGGCGTCGCCCTCGCCGCCACCTCGAACACGCTGCCGGGCAAGCTCGGCGAGGGCCGCTTCGCCGCCGCCGACTTCCTCCGCGAGATCCAGGGCCTCTCCGCCCACTTCATGCCGCTGCGGATCGACGGCGAGGACTACCGCCACCGCGGCCTGCCCGAGGCCCCGTCCCCGTACTCCGACCAGGTCGTCACCCAGACCGCGTACGCGACGCCGGGTGCCTCCCTCGACGACTTCCCGCACCTGCTCGAACACCTGGCCAGGGTTCACCCGAGCCGGTACGGCGCCCTCACCGACGACCTCGGCGCCGTCTGCCTCACCGACGTCCAGCCGGTCCCGGACCAGTCCACGGCGCTGCGCCTTGTCGTCCTCGCCGACCGGCTCTACGACCGCGAGATACCCGTGCTCGCCTCCGGTCTCCCCTTCGACAAGCTCTTCAGCGACGAGATGCTGAACGGCGGCTACCGCAAGAAGTACTTCCGGGCGATCTCCCGGCTCACCGCGCTCGCCCGCGACGCGAAGGGACTCGTGGCGCAGTAGCTTGGGGGCCGTACCCGATCGAAAGGGATTCACATGGCCACCGTGCGTCACGCCCACACCGTCTGGCAGGGCGACCTCCTCAAGGGTTCCGGCGTCGTCACCCTCGACTCCTCCGGTCTCGGCTCGTACGAGGTCTCCTGGCCGGCCCGGTCGGAGGAGCCCAACGGGAAGACGAGCCCCGAGGAGCTCATCGCCGCGGCGCACTCCTCCTGCTTCTCGATGGCCTTCTCGAACGGCCTGGCGAAGGCGGGCCACGCGCCCGAGCGCCTGGAGACGAAGGCCGACGTCACGTTCCAGCCGGGCGAGGGCATCACCGGCATCCACCTGACCGTGCGCGGCACGGTCTCGGGCCTGGACGCGGACGAGTTCCAGGCGCTCGCGGAGGACGCGAAGAAGAACTGCCCGGTCAGCCAGGCGCTGGCGGGCACGACGATCACGCTCACCGCCGAACTGGCCTGACGCCTGGTCAGAACGGGCGCCACACGAGGCAGTTGTGGCCCGCATGGTTCACGGTCCACCACCGTGCGTGATACACACATGCGGGTCACACGTCACATCACACACACCTGTCCGCCAACAGGAAAAGTGGGTTGCCTCATGTCCGCAACGCGACGTCAGATCCTCTCCCGCACCGGCGCGTCCGTCGCCGGGATCGCCTTCACGGGCGCTCTCTCCGAACTCTTCGCGGGCAGCGCGAGCGCCGCGCCCCGAACGGCCGGCTACGGCCCCCTCGTACCCGACCCGGACGGTCTCCTCGACCTCCCGGCCGGCTTCCGCTACCGGGTCCTGTCCCGGCAGGGCGACCCGCTCCGCTCCGGCGAGGGCCTCGTCCCCAGCAACCACGACGGCATGGGCGCCTTCGCCGGCCGCCGCGGCCGGGTGCACCTCGTCCGCAACCACGAGAACCGGGTCACCGGCAAGATCGCCGTCCCCACCGTCCCCGGGCTCACGTACGACCCCGGCGCCAAGGGCGGCTGTACGGTCCTGGAACTCGACGGCCGGAACAACGTCCTCGGCGAACGGGTCGCCATCGCCGGCACGGCCGTCAACTGCGCGGGCGGCCCGACCCCCTGGAGCACCTGGCTGACCTGCGAGGAGACCGAGGACCGGGCCGGCACCAACGGCTACACCAAGGACCACGGCTTCATCTTCGAGGTCGACGGCGCCGACCCGCACCGCACGGGAGCCGTCCCGCTCACCGCGATGGGCCGCTTCCAGCACGAGGCCATCGCCGTCGACCCTTCGAACGGCATCGTCTACGAGACGGAGGACGCCTTCGAGCACCCCTTCGGCCTCTTCTACCGCTTCCTCCCCCGACAGCCGCTCGGCGGCACGGGCTCGCTGCGCGCGGGCGGCACCCTGGAGGCCATGCGGGTACCGGGCGTACCCGACCTGTCCGTGATCCAGGAGACCGGCACCCGCTTCGACCGCATCGAGTGGGTCCCCGTACCGGACCCCCTGGCGACCGCGACCCCGATCCGGCACCAGGACTTCGGCCCCCGGGGCATCACGCACGCCCAGAAGCTGGAGGGCTGCTACTGGGGCGGGCGGGCCGTCTACTTCGTGTCCTCCTTCGCCCGGGCCAAGGACGGCTCGGCGGCCACGCACTTCGGCCAGGTGTGGAAGTACGAACCGCACAAGCGCAGGCTGACCCTGGTGGTGGTCTTCGGCCCGGACACCGACGTCCGGCTCCCCGGCGAGTCCCCCGACAACATCTGCCTCGCACCGACCGGAGGCCTGATGGTCTGCGAGGACGGCAACGGGGCGCAGCACGTCTTCGGGCTGAGCGCGGACGGCGAGGTGTACGCGGTCGCGCGGGGCGCGCAGAACATCGGGACCCCGGACGCCCCGGAGTGGGGCGAGTTCGCGGGCGTCACCTTCTCCCCGGACGGCCGGACGATGTACGTCAACTGCTACACCCCCGGCACGACGTTCGCGGTGACGGGTCCGTGGTGCTGAGCTGAGCTAGCGGGCGCGCGTGTTCCGTCGCAGGATCGATCGGAAGAGGTCGAGCGGCGCGACGGAAGGGACGTCGGATGGCGAAGAAGCACGGCAGGAGAGCTCCGGAGCCCGTCCTGCGTGACGTCCTGCGCGTCCCCGAGGGGGAGAGGATCGAGCTCGCCGGGTACGACGCGAGGGCGACCCCGGCCGGCCCCGCCGACAAGGCGGCGGGGCTCGCGGCCACCGCCGACCTCGGGCCGCGGCTGGCCGCGCTCCAGGAGCGGATGTACGCGGCGAGTACCGCCGGCGACCGCCGGCGGCTGCTCCTCGTCCTCCAGGGGATGGACACCAGCGGCAAGGGCGGCACGGTCAAGCACGTCATCGGCCTCTTCAACCCGTCGGGCTGCCGCATCCACGCCTTCAAGGCGCCGACGCAGGAGGAGCGGAACCATCCCTTCCTGTGGCGGATCATGCGCGCGCTCCCCCAGCCGGGCGAGATCGGCATCTTCGACCGCTCGCACTACGAGGACGTCCTCATCGCCCGGGTCCGGGAGCTGGTCCCCCGGCGCCTGCTCGGCCGCCGCTACGGCCAGATCAACCGCTTCGAGAAGACCCTCGCCGACGACGGGGTGACCGTCGTCAAGGTCTTCCTCCACCTCTCGTACGAGGAACAGCGCGCCCGCCTCCTCGAACGCCTGGACAACCCCGACAAGCACTGGAAGTTCAACCCGGGCGACATCGAGGAGCGCGCCCTGTGGCCGGCGTACCAGCACGCGTACGAACTGGCCCTCGAACGCTGCTCGACGGACGAGGCCCCGTGGTACCTGGTCCCGGCGGACCGCAAGTGGTACCGCAACTGGGCGATCAGCAAGCTGCTGCTCGAACACCTGGAGGCGCTGGATCCGCAGTACCCGCCGGGAGACTTCGACGTGGAGGAGTGCCGGGCGCGGCTCCTCGCTTCGTAGGCCGATCCGGCGGGTGCACGTCGAGTCGTCATCCGATCATCACTTTGATCGGTTAACTTCCGATCGTGAACACTTCTGTACGAAGAATGGCGGCGCTCGGTCTCCTGGGCGCCGCTCTCGTCGGCTGCGGCACCGGCACGCCCGACGCCCCGGCGCCCAAGGCGAAGGCGAAGGCGGCCGTCGTCGCGAGCCCCTCGCCCAAGGCCAGCGCGGCCGCCCCCGGCCCGAAGCCCGCGCGCGTCCCCGCCGCCCCGCCCACCATGGCGCCCGGCCCGGGCGGCCTCACGCCCGTCTACACGCACCGCGCGAAGAGCACCGAGAAGGTCGTCGCGCTCACCTTCGACGCCGACATGACGGCCGATCAGGGCCCCCGGGCCGCGCGCGGCGAGCACTTCGACAACCCCGAGCTCATCGCGACCCTGCGCCGGCTCAAGGTGGACGCGACCGTGTTCATGACCGGCCGCTGGGCGGAGGAGTACCCCGACCAGGCCAAGTCCATCGGCGGCGACCCGCGCTTCGAGATCGCCAACCACTCCTACAGCCACTACGCCTTCGCGACCCCCTGCTACGGCCTGCCGACCGTCGCCGGTCCCGACCAGGCGTCCGACGTGCAGCGCGCCTTCGACGCCTTCCGGGACGCCGGGGCCGTCAACGTCGTCCCGTACTTCCGCTTCCCCGGCGGCTGCTACGACGACGCCGCCCTGCGCGCCCTCGCGCCCGCCGGGGTCACCGCCGTCCAGTGGGACGTCGTCAGCGGCGACGCCTTCGCCAAGGACCCCGATCCCGTCGCCGAGCAGGTCCTCGACGGCGTGAAGCCCGGCTCGCTCGTCGTCATGCACTGCACCCGCAGCGCCGCCCCCGTGACCGAGCAGGCGATCCGCCGGATCGTCCCCGAGCTGCGGGCCCGCGGCTACCGCTTCGTCAAGGTCTCGGAGCTGATGGGCCGCTGACCCGGCGCGCGCCTCACTCCAGGCGCGCCGTGGCCCGGCACGCGAGCGCCGCCGTCGCCGCCGCGAGGAGCAGCGCGCCGCCGCAGGCGAGCCACGGCGGGTCGGCGGTCGCCGTGCGGGCCCCGGTGACCAGGGCGGTCATCGCGTACTTCGCCGGGGAGCCCGTCGTCACGAGCGCGAGCAGGGAGCCGAAGACGAGCGCGGCGAGGGACCACCCGGGGGCCCTGAGGAAGGGGCGGGAGCTCAGCGCGCCGACGACCGCTCCCGTCAACGCGCAGGCCAGGGCCGCGAGCAGCCCGGCGGAGGCGGCGGCGAGCCCGCCGACCCCGCGCCGGTCGCCGATCGCCGTCACCGCGAGGACCGCGACCGTACCGGCGAGGACCGGCCAGGCGGCCCCGGTGAGCAGCGCCGCGAGATGCGCGCGGCCCCGGCCGGCGGCCGCCGCGACCACGCTCCGGGCGGCGGGCGGCTCCTGCGTGAGGCAGATCCGCACCGACCAGGCGGCCACCGGGAGCAGGGCGGCCGCGCTGAACCCGAGCGCGCCGAGCACCGGTTCGCCCGCCTGGACGCCGACGCCGATGAAGGCCGCGTACAGCAGCAGCGGTGCCAGCCAGCGCTGGGAGCGGAGCAGCAGACCCGACTGGTAGCGCAGCAGCGCCGTCATACCCGTACGCCTTCGGTGCCGAGGTGGTGGATGTGCCAGGACGCGGCGAGCAGCGCGCCGAGGAGGGCGTCGGAGTGGGCCGCGTCCACGGTGAGGACGGTGGTGCCGCCGTCGCCGACCGCGACCGCCGGACCGCCGGGCAGCCGCCCGGGGAGCGTCGGTCCGCCGGAGGCGACGATACGGACGCAGGCCCGGGTGGCGACGGGAGCGGCCCCCGGCAGGGGCGCGGCGGAACCGGGCCCGGCCCCGCCCCTCAAAAGACCGCCCGCCCGCGTCCCGGGCCCGGACCGGGCTTCCCGAAGCCCCCCGCCCGTCGCCACGGACTCGGGCCCGGTCGCCGGAAGTCCACCGCCCGCAGCCACCGGAGGCCCGGCCCCCTGGAACCCCACGCCCGTCGCCCCGGGGCGCTCCGGCACCGCCTCTCGTACCCCACCGGCCTCCACCCCGTACACCACCGCCGACTCCCCCTCCAGGCGGCGCGGGTCGTGGTCGACGAAGACGACCGTCGCGCCCGCCGCGAGGCGTTCGCGGACGGCGGTGTCCAGTTCGGCGCGGGCGCCGGTGTCGAGGCCCGTCCAGGCCTCGTCGAGGACGAGGAGGGCCGGGTCGGCCAGCAGGGCCTGGGCGAGGGCGACCTTCTGGCTGGTGCCCTTGGAGAGCTCCGCCAGACTGGTACGCGCGTGCGTGCCGGCCCCGAAACGCTCCAGCCACTCCCCCGCGCGGGCCCGTGCCGCCGCCCGGCCGAGGCCCTGGACGCGTCCGAGGTGGACCAGGTAGTCGACGGCCGTGAAGGGCAGGGCCACCGGGAAGCGCTCGGGAACGTACGCCGTGCGGGCGGGGCGGCCGGTGACGCGGCCCTCGGTGGGCGCGTCGATGCCGGCCAGGAGCCGCAGGAGCGTGGACTTGCCGGTGCCGTTGGTGCCGACGACCCGGACGAGCGCGGCGGAGGGGAGGTCGAGCGAGACCCCCCGCAGCACCCACGGCCCGCGCAGGCCGTGCCGCCGCCCGACGTGCTCCAGCCTCAAAGCGAGGGCCTCAATTCGCGGTCTTCTGCGGGGTGAGCTCGCTCGGCCGGACGACGACGAAGCCCTGGCCCTCCAGCTTGAGCTGCACCGCCTCGCCCGAGCCGCCGCGGATCATCGAGCCGAGGGACTGCGAGCGGTGCAGGGAGGTGTGGAGCTGCTCGCTCCAGCCGACGACGGCGTCGGTGTCGACGTACACCGGGGCCTGGGGGGTGACCGGGATGACGATCGGGTTGCCCTCGCACATCAGGGCGATCTTGCCGTAACCGGAGAAGACGGAGTTGAAGAGGCCGCCACCGGTCATGCCGGCGCCCTTCACGGTCCTGATGTCGTAGTGGAGGGTCGAGTCGAAGCAGAGCACGTTGCGGCCGTTGACGGTGAAGGCCTCGCCCTGCTCGATCTCGACGATGAAGCAGTTCTGCGCCTCGTGCGCGAACCAGGCCTCGCCCTGGCCGCGCACGGCCATCAGCGCCAGGCCCTCACCGGTGACGGCACGCTTGAGAAGGCCGCCGATGCCCTGGCCCTTGCGCTCGAACTGGAGGTCGCCGCGGAAGGCGATCATCGAACCCTGGCGGGCGTGCATCTCCCCGTTCACGGTGTACTTGACCGACTTGGCGTTCTGGAGGGTCATCCCCGGGAACGTCGCCGCCTCGGCAAGGTGCTCGCCTGCAAAAAGATCACTCTTCATGAGGGGCATCCTGTCCCGGAAGCGATGATTCCCACAAGAATCAGGCCTCACCGCGGTGGCAGACTTGCCGGGTGAGCAGCAACGAGACCGATCTCCGCGATGAGAAGCCCCAGTTCGTCCTCCCCCTGGTCGTCAGGATCGAGCGCGACGCGCCCCCGAACCGTACCGACGCCCTGGAGACCGCGGCGCGGGCCGTCCTGGAGATCCTGACCGACGACCGCTCCCTCGGCGACGGCGAGTGGGCCCAGGCCGTCACCGACTGGCAGGACGCCCGGATCCGCAAGGTGGTGCGCCGGGCGCGCGGTGCGGAGTGGCGCCGGGCCGGCACGCTGCCGGGGATCACCGTCGACGGCACGGAGGCGGAGGTACGGGTCTTCCCGCCCGTCCCGCTGGACGCCTGGCCCAAGGACCTCGCCAAGCTCCAGGTCTCGGGCACCGACCTCGACGACCCGGCCGCGCCCGGCCCCGTACCGGAGGGAGCGGCGGTCCTCTGGCTCAACCCGGAGCTCGACATGTCGGCCGGCAAGGCGATGGCCCAGGCCGGACACGGGGCGCAGCTGCTGTGGTGGGCGATGCCGGCGGCCGACCGGAAGGCCTGGCAGGAGGCGGGCTTCCCGCTCGCGGTCCGGACGGCGGCGGCCGGGGACTGGCCGCGCCTGACGGCGAGCGGCCTGCCGGTCGTCCGCGACGCGGGCTTCACGGAGATCGCCCCGGGCTCGTGCACGGTGGTGTCCGCGTTCCCGAAGCTCGCCTGACTCCGCCGTCCCCGCTCCCCGAACCCCGCACCGGCATCCGGTGCGGGGTTCTTCAGTCTGTCCCCGGTCGGGTGCGGCGGGCGTAGGCGCGGGCGGCGCGGGCGCGGTCGCCGCAGCGGGTGGAGCACCAGTGACGGCGGCCGCGGCGCAACAGGTAGCGGTTGCAGGGGGCGGAGCCGCAGGCGGTGAGGCGCTCGGCTTCGGGACCGGTGAGAAGGTCGGCCGCGTCGGCCGCGAGCGTCGCGAGCGCGCGGGCGAGGATCTCGTCGCTGGGGCAGAGTGCCGCACGGTAGGGGCCGTTCTTCTCGTCCCAGTACAGCAGGGCGGCCGCGGGAGCCCCGCTCAGCGCCTCGTTGACGGCGGAGAGCGCCGGGGGCGGGGCGGGCACCCCGGCGACGCGGGCGGCGAACAAGGACCTGATGTGTTCGCGCAGGGCGCGCAGTTGTGCCACGCACATCTCCTGCACCCCGGCGTCGGCCGGCGCGAGTCCGTGTGCGGTGAGCCACCGGTTCACGTCGCCGGGGGTGCTGAGGGCGTCGGCGAAGTGCCCTCCCGCCAGCGCGACGGCGCTGTTGACGAAGGCGAGGGCGAGGTGGTCCTCCGCTCCCGGCGCGGGCGGGAGCACGGAGTCGACGGTCGGGGTCTCACTCATGGTTGTCATGGTACGGGTTGACTCCATCCGTGAGTCGCCCTCTATGATCCTCACGGATACGCCACCACCTATTCGTGAGGTTCTGATGGTCGACACCAGCATGCCCACAGAGCAGTTCCCCGTCCGTGTCCTCGGCGGCCCCACCGCGCTCTTCGAGTACGGCGGCCTGCGGTTCCTGACAGATCCCACCTTCGACGCACCCCGCGACTACCCCGTCCCGGGCGGCCTCCTGACCAAGACCGCGCCCGCCTCCGCCGCGCCGGCCGACCTCGGCCGGATAGACGTGGTCCTCCTCTCGCACGACGAACACCCCGACAACCTCGACGAGTCCGGCCGGGCGCTGCTCGCCGACGTCGCCCTCACCCTGACCACGCCCGGCGGCGGACAGCGCCTGGGCGCGGGGGCCAGGGGGCTGTCCGACTGGGAGCAGGTCGAACTGGACCGCCCCGACGGCGGCACCGTCACCGTCACGGGCGTCCCGGCCCTCCACGGGCCCGGCACCCGCAAGGAGGTCGAGCCGGTCACCGGCCAGGTCGTCGGGTTCGTCCTGACCGGGGAGGGCCTGCCCACCGTCTACGTCAGCGGCGACAACGCCTCGCTCGGCCCGGTCAAGGAGATCGCCGACCGGTTCGGCCCGGTGGACACCGCCATCCTGTTCGCCGGAGCTCCGCGCTTCCCCCAGCTCTTCGGCGGCGCGCTCATCGTGCTGGACAGCGCACTGGCCGTCGAGGCCACCACGATCCTCGGCGCCCGCAGGGTGGTGCCCGTCCACTGCGACAGCTGGGCGCACTTCACCGAGGGCCGTGACGACCTGGTCGCCGCCTTCACCGACGCCGGGCTGATCGACCGCCTGGACCTGGGCGAGTGAGCGCACTCCGGATCCGCAACCTCAAATGAAGCTCTGAACGTCCCCCTCCCAGGGTTCGAACGTTCCCACCCGGGTCATCAAGGTGGGTGACTGAGGACCGAAGGAGGGGGACATGACGGAACTCGGCATCGGCATCGGCTGGCGTCCCGAGATCGCGGAGGCGGTGGAGGCGCTGTCCGGAGTCGACTGGGTGGAGGTCGTCGCGGAGAACATCTGCGCGGACCACCTGCCCGACTCGCTGACCCGGCTGCGCGAGCGCGGCGTGACGGTCGTCCCGCACGGCGTCTCGCTCGGGCTCGGCGGCGCGGACCGGCCGGACCCGGCGCGGCTCGCGGCGCTCGGCGAGAAGGCGCTGGCCCTGGGGGCGCCGCTGGTCACGGAGCACATCGCGTTCGTACGGGCCGGGGGGCCGCTCACCGCGACCCCGCTGCTCGAAGCGGGCCACCTGCTGCCGGTGCCCCGGACGCGGGACGCGCTCGACGTGCTCTGCGAGAACGTGCGCATCGCGCAGGACGCGCTGCCCGTGCCGCTCGCCCTGGAGAACATCGCGGCCCTGATCGCCTGGCCGGACGAGGAGATGACGGAGGGGCAGTTCCTGGCGGAGCTGGTGGAGCGTACGGGGGTACGGCTCCTCGTCGACGTCGCCAACCTGCACACCAACCACGTCAACCGGGGCGAGGACCCGGCCCTGGCCCTGTCCGAACTGCCGGTCGAGGCCATCGCGTACGTGCACGTGGCGGGCGGCGTCGAACGGGACGGCGTCTGGCACGACACCCACGCACACCCGGTGCCGGGGGCGGTCCTCGACATCCTCGGCGACCTGGCCTCACGCGTATCCCCGCCGGGGGTACTGCTGGAGAGGGACGACGACTTCCCGCCAGAGGAAGAGCTGGCGGCGGAACTGAAGGCGATCCGGACCACTGTGGGCATGCGTCCCGCCGGGGCGATGGGGGTCCCCCCGGACGAAGTCTGGGGGAGGGTGGGCACAGCCCACCGGCACGGCGCCCGTCCCCGGATACCCGCACCCCGACAGGCCCCGCTCCTGATCGGCGCAGGCGCCCGCGCCTCGGGCGGCCCGATGCCGGTCGCGGCGCCCGTCGCGGACCCCGCACCGGCGGACGGCGCCCGCCAGCGCCTGGCCGTCACCCAGGCCTCCCTCCTCTCCGCCCTCGTCGCCGGCACCCCCGTCCCCGAAGGCTTCGACACCCGCCGTGTCGGGGTCCAGGCCCGTGCCCTCGCGGCCAAGCGGGCCGGGGTCGTCGCGAAGGTCGCGCCGGAGCTGCCGGAGATCCTCGGCAAGGACTTCCGGCCCGCGTTCCTCGCGTACGCCAGGTCCCGTCCCATGACCGGCGGCTACCGCCGGGACGCGCTCGACTTCGCCGAGCACCTGCTGCTCGCGGGACGCCCGGAGGACCCGGCGGCGCGGCGGCAGCTGACGGAGTGGTGGCAGGACCGTTCCGGCA
Organism: Streptomyces sp. NPDC037410; assembly: GCF_055602235.1. Taxonomy (NCBI): domain Bacteria; kingdom Bacillati; phylum Actinomycetota; class Actinomycetes; order Kitasatosporales; family Streptomycetaceae; genus Streptomyces; species Streptomyces sp. NPDC037410. Next base: position 140,722 of record NZ_JBVJWR010000011.1, read on the forward strand.
GTCGCCCGCCGGGCCGCGCCACCCGGCTCGTTCGTGCCGCCCGCCACGCCCTCGTACGGAGATGACCCCGTGAACATCCTCGTCGTTCTCATCTACCTCGCGGGCGCCGCCGCCATCGCCCTGCTCATCGCCCGGGTCGTCCGGACGCGCAGCGGTCCCGGCGGGCCCGTCCACGACCGGTACGAGGTCGCCTTCCTCAACGGCGGCCCGGCCAGGGTCGTGGACACCGCCCTCGCCGCCCTCCAGGCGGACGGCAGGATCGCGATCGGCGGGCCCGGCATCGTCGCGGTCGTCCGCCCCACCGCGAACGACCCGGTGGAGCGCGCCGTCCTCCAGGAGCTCGCGGCCGCCCCGCACGGTGCCCTGCACCATCTGCGGCTCGGCGTGATGCGGCACCCGGCGGTCCAGGAGATCGGCAACGGCCTCGCGGCGCGCAAGCTGGTGGTCGAGCCGGCGACGCGGCGGACCACGCGCCGCTGGTGCGGCATCGTCGGGCTGACCGCGTTCGCGCTCTTCCCGGTGTCGATCGTCCTCACGGTGCTCGACTTCGCCTCCGACCCCGAATTCCGGCTCCCGTTCGTCATCAAGGTGCTGCCGATGCTGTTCGCGGCCGGGATCACCGCGATCGTCTGCGCCTCGATCACCGCGAAGCAGGTCACGTCGGCCGGCCGGCGTGCGGTCTTCTCGTACGGGAGGGAGCACGGCCATCTCGCCGACGCCGGCCTTCTCGTGGCCCTGAACGGGCTGCGGGCCGTGCAGGACCCGGTGCTCCGGGAGCAGCTCGTCACCGCCGCCCGGTTCTACGGGCCGCCCCGGCGCAACGGGCACGGCGGACGGCGACCTTCGCCCTCGCACTTCTCGTCCTCGGACGCCGTCGCCCTCGGGGTGGCGACCGAGTGGTGCGCGACCAACAGCTCGTGCGGAGGCGGCGGAGGAGGCGGGAGTTCCTGCTCGTCCTCCTCCTGTTCCTCCGGGTCCTGCTCCTCCGGGTCCTGTTCCTCCAGCTCCTGCTCCGGCGGCGGGTCGAGCTGCGGAAGCTCCAGCTCGTGTTCGAGTTCCAGCTCGTGTTCGAGTTCGAGTTCCAGCTCGTGTTCCAGCTCCAGCAGCTGAGCGGCCATTCGGGTGGCGGGCCTGCCCGTGGTCCCGTAGAACCGGGACATGGTCTGGGTTCCGCTCCTCCTCGTGGCGTACGTCGTGGCCGGCGTCGGCTGTGCGCGGGTCTGCCGTGCCTCGCTCGCCGCCGCCGGCCCCCACGCCACGCGGGGAGGTACGGGTGAGCTCACCGTGTGCGAGGCGGCCTACCTGGCCGGCGGGCCGTTCCGGGTGACGGATCTGACCCTGGTGTCGATGCACCGGGCGCGGCGGCTGCTGCTCGCCCACACCGGCTGGGCGACGGTCGTGGACGCCTCCGGCGGGGACGATCTTGAGCGGGCGGTGCTCGGTGCGATCGGGCCGGGCGGGCAGTCGCCGATTCCCGCCGTGCGTCCGGTGGTCGCCGCCGCCGAGTCCGTACGGCTCCTCGCGGAAGGACTCGTGGAGCGGGGGCTCGCCGTGTCCGAGGAGGGACGCCGGGAGGTCGCGGCCGGGGTGCGGGCGGTACGGGCGGGGTTCCTGCTGACTCTGGTGCTCGGGACGGTCGCGGCGCTCCTGGTGCCCGCGGAGGAACGGGCCCTGGTCGTCGCCGCCTTCGTGCTGCCGCTGGTGGGGTCGGGGCTCTGCCTGCTGATCGGGCGGGTCGAGGTGTATCCGCACACGCGGTGGGCGTCACCGGCCGGGCAGCGGCTGCTGTCCGGTCTGTCGTCGGCCGATCCGCTGACCGCCCTCGCGACGCGGGGTCCCGCCGTCCTGGAGCCGGAGCTCCGCGCGGCCCTGCGCGCCTGAGAAAAGGTCCCGGAAATGACGCCGGTGGGGGGGGGGGGGGGGGGGGGGGGGGGGGGGGGAGGGAGGAGGGGGGGGGGGGGGGGGGGGGGGGGGAGGGGTCGGGGGAGTGGGGGAGGGCGACGGCGAAGGCG
>NZ_JBVJWR010000011.1:142743-146361 GCF_055602235.1 Streptomyces sp. NPDC037410
TCTCTCCCCCCCCCCCCCCCCCCCCCCCCCCCCCCCCCCCCCCCCCCCCCCCCCCCCAGGTTTCGTACGGCCGTCAGGCCAGGCCCGCCACCAGATCGGCGACGCTCTTGCGGCGGCCGGTGTAGAACGGGACCTCTTCGCGGACGTGCATCCGGGCCTCGGAGGCACGCAGGTGGCGCATGAGGTCGACGATGCGGTGCAGCTCGTCGGCCTCGAAGGCGAGGATCCACTCGTAGTCGCCGAGGGAGAAGGAGGCCACCGTGTTGGCGCGGACGTCGGGGTAGCCGCGGGCCATCTTGCCGTGGTCCGCGAGCATGCGGCGGCGGTCCTCGTCCGGCAGCAGGTACCAGTCGTAGGAGCGCACGAAGGGGTACACCGAGACGTAGTCGCGCGGGTTCTCGTCGGCCAGGAAGGCCGGGATGTGCGACTTGTTGAACTCGGCGGGGCGGTGCAGCGCCATGTTCGACCAGACCGGCTCCAGAGCGCGGCCCAGCTTGGTGCGGCGGAAGAGGCTGTACGCCTCCTGGAGCTCGTCGCTCGTCTCGGCGTGCCACCAGATCATGACGTCGGCGTCGGCGCGCAGACCGGACAGGTCGTACGTGCCGCGGACCGTGATGTCCTTGGCGGCGAGCTGGTCGAACAGCTCCTGGACCTCGTCGGCGTAACCGGCGCGGTCCTCGGGCAGAACGTCGCGCAGCTTGAACACAGACCACAGGGTGTAGCGGATGACCTCGTTGAGGTCCTTCGCCTTCTTACCGGCGTTCGGGATCTTTTCGGGCGCACTCATACGCCTATTCTCGCCCGTCACAGGGAGTGCCCCGCACCGGGGTCGGTCCTTTTCGACGTGGCGATGATCTCGTCGGCCGCGCGGTGGGCCGAGGCGACGCAGGCGGGGATGCCGACGCCGTCGTACGCGGCGCCCGCGAGGCGCAGTCCGGGGAGGGCGTCGACGGCCGCGCGGACGCGGGCGACGCGGGCGAGGTGGCCGACCGGGTACTGGGGCAGGCCGCCGGTCCAGCGGGTGACCGTGCTCGCGACGGGGCGGGCGGAGAGGCCGGTGGCGGCGGCGAGGTCCTTGAGGGAGGCGTCGACGAGGTCGGAGTCCTCGCGGTGGACCTGCTCCTCCTCGCCGTGGCGGCCGACGGAGGTGCGCAGCACGAACAGGCCGGGGGCGCCGTCGGAGACCCACCGCCACTTCTGGGCGGAGAAGGTGGAGGCCTTGACGGTGTGGCCGTCGACGGGCGGGACCAGGAACCCGGAGCCTTCCAGGGCGGGCATGTCGGCGCGGCGGAAGGCGAGGGTGACGAGGGCCATGGAGGCGTAGTCGATCGCGGCGAGCTCGGCGGCGGCGTCCGGGGCGTGGCCGCCGAGGAGGCCGGCGGCGATGCCGGCGGGGGTGGCGAGGACGACGGCGTCGGCGTCGAAGGTGCGGTCCCGGGTCACGACCTGCCAGCCGGTGGCGCCGGTGCGGACGAGCGCGGTCACGGGGGCCGAGGTGAGGATCTCGCCGCCGGCGGCGCGGAGGGCGCCGGCGACCGCGCCGGGGAGGGTGCCGATGCCGCCGTCGATGCCGAGGAAGGCGGAGCCGCCGAGGCCGGTGGCGGCGCCCGCCGCGTCGGCGGGGGTGGCGGCGCCGGCGCGCTGGACGGCGTGGACGGCGGCGGTGAGCGTGGGGTGGACGCGGGCGGCCTCGAAGAGGGCGGGGACGGCGGCCTTCATCGAGATGCGGTGGGCGTCACCGGCGTACACCCCGCCGAGGAGGGGTTCGACGAGCCGGTCCACGACCTCGTGGCCCATGCGCGCGGCGACGTACGCGCCGATGGCGATGTCCTCGCCGATCTCGGTGGGCGGCAGCTCCAGGTCGCCGCCGATGCGGCGCACGCCCTCCGCGGAGAGCAGGCCCTGGACGGCGGCGGGATCGCCGGGGACGCCCATGACGTGGCCCTTGGGCATGGGGACGAGTTCGCCCCGGGACCAGACGGACGCGGTGGTCGTCGCGGGGGCCTGGAGCCGGTCGCCGAGGCCGACGGCGCGGGCCAGGGCGACGGCCTCGGGGCGGCGGGCGAGCAGGGACTCGGCGCCGAGGTCGACGGGCGCGCCCGCGATCTCCCCGGCGAGGAGCTTGCCGCCGAGCCGCGCGTCGGCTTCGAGGAGGGTCACCCGGTGGCCGGCGAGGGCAAGGCGGTGGGCGGCCGCGAGTCCGGCGATCCCGCCTCCGGCGACGACGACGTGCGGCCCGGCCTGAGGGCCGGCGTGGTGTCCCGTGATGTCCGCGTTCATGGCACCACTCTCTCAAATCGCCCGCGCGCTCCCGTTCCGAGGCCGGACCGTGACCGCATCGCTACCGCCGGAGGGCAACCCGCGCCGGGGGCTCGTACGTCCAAAGGGCGTCACTCATCCGAAGGGCATCACTCACCACCACCTGGGGGGATCCTCGTGCGGGCAGCGAGAACGAGAACGACGGCCGCGGCACTGCTGACGGCCTCACTGGTCCTGGCCGGCTGCGGCGCGGGCGCCACGGAGTCGGCCTCGGACGGCAAGCAGGGCATGGCGGCGGCGAAGCCCGCCGACGGGACAGAGGGTGCCGCGGACGGATCCGCCGCGGACGGCAGCGCGGGGGCCGCCGGGAAGCCCGGGTCGAAGGCGCAGGTCCGGCAGCACGTCATCCGTACGGCCTCGCTCTCCGTCGAGGTGAAGGACGCGGCGAAGGCCCTGGACACGGCCCGCCGGGTGGCGGCGGGCGCCGGCGGGCACGTGGAGAACGAGTCGACCGAGCGGATCGACGACACGCATCTGACCTCGCTGATCGTGCTGCGGGTGCCGCAGGAGCGGTACGACTCCGTCCTCGGCGAGCTCTCGGGCGCCGGGAAGCTCCTCGACCGCAAGGCGGACGCCAAGGACGTCACCGACCAGGTGGTGGACGTGGAGAGCCGGATCGCCACCCAGCGGGCCAGCGTGGCCCGGGTGCGGGCGCTGATGGACCGGGCGGAGAAGCTGTCCGACGTGGTGACCCTGGAGGGCGAGCTGAGCCGCCGCCAGGCCGACCTGGAGGCGCTCCTCGCCCAGCAGGCCTCGCTGAAGGACCGGACGACGCTGGCGACGATCACCCTGCGGCTCTCCGAGAAGGAGCGGCCGGTGGAGAAGGAACCGGAGGAGGGCCGTCCCGGTTTCGGGGAGGCCCTGAGCGGCGGCTGGAACGCGCTGGTGGGCGCGGCGGCCTGGATCGGGATCGTCCTGACCGCGCTCGCCCCGTGGCTCGCGGTCGCCCTGATCGGCTTCGTCCTGTGGCACCGTCTGGTCCGCCCGCGCCGTGCGAGCCGTACCAGGGCGGCGGCCCCGGCGCCCGGCCCCGTGCTGCCGGACACCCCGCGGAACGCCGCCGGGGCGCCGACGGCGCCTCACCCCCGGGAGACCCCCGAGAAGTAGCCTCCGTACCCCTGGCATCCCCCTGACGTTCCATCATGAGTCCCATGAGTCTCATGAGCGAACGACTGGTGGTCATCGGCGGCGGGGGGGGGGGGGGGGGGGGGGGGGTGGGGGGGGGGGGGGGGGGGGGGGGGGGGGGGGGGGGGGGGGGGGGGGTTGTGGGGGGGGGGGGGGGGTCTGTCTCTCGCGTGT
>NZ_JBVJWR010000011.1:146371-164842 GCF_055602235.1 Streptomyces sp. NPDC037410
TGCCCCCCCCCCTACCTTTCCATCAGGTCTCCGAGGCTCCCCGGGAAAGAACGCCTGGTGCCCCTCGGTGGCGACGTGGCTGTCCGTCCCCCCCCCCCCCAGGCGCGCAGGCTCAGGTCCCCCGGGGAGCTGGAGATCGTCGCCTTCGAGCGCGGGCACTTCTCCTCGTACTCGGCCTGCGGCATCCCGTACTGGGTCGGCGGTGACGTGGCCGAGCGCGGGGAGCTGATCGCGCGCTCCCCCGAGGAGCACCGGGCCCGTGACATCGGCCTGCGGACGCGGACCGAGGTGACGGAGATCGACGTCCCGGGGCAACGGGTCCGCTCGCGGGACCTGGAGGCGGGCACGGAGGCGTGGACGGGCTTCGACAAGCTGGTGATCGCGACCGGGGCCCGGCCGCTGCGCCCGCCGCTGCCGGGGATCGACGCGCCCGGGGTGCACGGGGTGCAGACCCTCGACGACGGCCAGGCGCTGCTCGACTCGCTGTCCGGTACGCCGGGCCGGCGGGCCGTCGTCGTGGGCGCCGGGTACATCGGCGTGGAGATGGCCGAGGCCCTGCTGAACCGGGGCTACGAGGTGACGGTGCTGACCCGGGGCGAGCAGCCGATGGCGACCCTCGATCCGGACATGGGGCGGCTGGTGCACCGGGCGATGGACGGCCTCGGGATCAGGACGGTCGTCTCGGCGGCGGTGACGAAGGTGCTGACGGGCGGGGACGGCAGGGTGCGGGCGGTGGCGACGGACGCCGACGAGTACCCGGCGGACGTGGTGGTGCTCGGTACGGGCGTGGTGCCGGAGACCTCGCTCGCGCGGGCGGCGGGGCTGCCGCTCGGGGCGTACGGGGGGCTGCTCACCGATCTGGCGATGCGGGTGCGGGGCCACGAGAACATCTGGGCCGGCGGTGACTGCGTGGAGGTCCTGGACCTGGTCTCGGGCCGGGAGCGGCACGTGCCGCTCGGCACCCACGCGAACAAGCACGGCCAGGTCATCGGCGCGAACGTGGGCGGCGGCTACGCGACCTTCCCGGGCGTGGTGGGCACGGCGGTGTCGAAGGTGTGCGACCTGGAGATCGCGCGGACGGGCCTGCGGGAGCGGGACGCCCGGGAGGTGGGACTGCGGTTCGTGACGGTGACGGTCGAGTCGACGAGCCGGGCGGGTTACTACCCGGGGGCCGCGCCGATGACGGTGAAGATGCTGGCCGAGCGGCGCACGGGCCGGCTGCTCGGGGTGCAGATCGTGGGCCGGGAGGGCGCGGCGAAGCGGGTGGACATCGCGGCGGTGGCGCTCACGGCGGGGATGACGGTGGAGGGGATGACGGCCCTGGACCTGGGGTACGCGCCGCCGTTCTCACCGGTGTGGGATCCCGTGCTCGTCGCGGCGCGCAAGGCGGTGGCGGCTGTTCGGGCGGCGGGATGACCCGAGCGGCGGATCACCCATGGTGACGAGTTGCCCGTGAAGAGTCACCGTGGGTGACTCTTCATATGATCCGACACAGCATGCGTGCGCTCTGCGCCGCCTCTCTCGTCATCGCCCCCCTCGCCCTGACCGCGACCCCCGCCCACGCCCAGACGACGTGCACCGTCAACGGGGTCTCCGTCAGCCCTGATCCCATGGGGGTGGTGAACGGCACCTCCGGCCCCGACCGCATCGTGTGCTCGGAGGTGGTCGCCGGCACCACGGTCAACGGCCTCGGCGGCGACGACTACATCGTGGTGAACGGCTCGGTCCTCGGCCACGTCGACGGCGGACCGGGCCGCGACTACCTCTCGGTCCGGTCCGTCGGGGGCGGCGGCCTCGTCGAGGGCAGCCCGGACTCGGACTACCTCACCGTCAGCGGCACGGTGGAACCCGGCGGGATCGTCCGCGGCAACACCGGCAACGACTTCCTCAGGGTCGACACCAACGACGGCACGACCAACGGCGGCGACGGCCTCGACGTCTGCCGGGTGCGGACGGGCAACAACCCGCCCATCAACTGCGAGTTCTGAGCGCACCCGGCATCCGCCACGCGGACGGCTCCCTCAGCGGGCCGTCCGCGTGTGCACGTACTCGACGAGGCGGGTCAGGGCGTCGGGGTCCATCGCCGGCATGACGCCGTGGCCCAGGTTGAAGACGTGCCCCTCCAGGCCCCGGGCGGCGGCCAGGACCTCGTCGGTCTTGGCCTCCACGACCTCGGTCGAGGCGAAGAGCACGGCCGGGTCCAGGTTGCCCTGGAGGGCCTTGCCGGGGCCGACGCGGCGGGCGGCCTCGTCGAGCGGGACGCGCCAGTCGACGCCGACGACGTCCGCGCCGGCCTCACCCATGAGGCCGAGCAGCTCGCCCGTACCCACGCCGAAGTGGATGCGCGGGACGCCGTAGCCGGCGACCGCGTCGAAGACCTTGGTGGAGGCCGGCATCACCGAGCGGCGGTAGTCGGCCGGGGCGAGGGCGCCGACCCAGGAGTCGAAGAGCTGCACGGCGGAGGCGCCGGCCTCGATCTGGACCTTGAGGAAGGCCGAGGTGATCTCGGCGAGGCGGTCGAGGAGGTCAGCCCAGAGCTGCGGGTCGCCGTACATCATGGCCTTGGTGCGCTCGTGGCTGCGCGACGGACCGCCCTCGACGAGGTAGCTCGCGAGGGTGAAAGGCGCACCGGCGAAGCCGATGAGCGGGGTGTCGCCCAGCTCGCCGGTGAGCATGCCGATGGCCTCGGTGACGTAGTGGACGTCCTCGGGGGTGAGGTCGCGCAGCCGGGCCAGGTCGGCGCGGGTGCGGATCGGGTCGGCGACGACCGGGCCGACGCCGGGCTTGATGTCGAGGTCGATGCCGATGGCCTTGAGGGGGACGACGATGTCGCTGAAGTAGATCGCGGCGTCGACCTTGTGGCGGCGGACCGGCTGGAGCGTGATCTCGGTGACGAGCTCGGGCCGCATGCACGATTCGAGCATCGGGATGCCCTCGCGGACCTTCAGGTACTCCGGGAGGGAGCGCCCGGCCTGCCGCATGAACCAGACGGGGGTGTGGGGCACCGGCTCGCGCCGGCACGCCTTGAGAAACGCGGAGTCGTACGTCCGCGACTGCTGCTTCTTCTGCTGGCCCTGCGGGCTGTCCATGGCACTCACGCCCAGAATCTTCGCATGTGGCGGGAAGCCGCTCGTCCGGGCCGGGTGTCCTCCCTGCACGGAGGCCCCGTTCCGCCTACTCTTCCCCGCATGGCTGCGGCTCAGGGACATTTTTCCGATCATTCCGACGGCGACCGAGGGAAGGACGAGACGGCGGACAGTACGGAGGCGAACCGGGTTCCGCCCGCGTTCCGGCGGGCGGTGGAGGCCTTGCGGTCTGCGAGGCTGCGGTCCGAGGTCGAGATCGACCCGACCAGGCCGCCGCAGCGGCTCGCCCCGTACGCGTACGCGGTGGAGGCGGCCGTCGTCGAGGGCGAGGAGGACCTGGCGGACGGGCGGCTCGTCCTGCTGCACGACCCGGACGGGCACGAGGCCTGGAAGGGTACGTTCCGTCTGGTGACCCTGATCCGGGCCGAGCTGGAGCCGGAGATGGCGGCGGACCCGCTGCTGCCCGAGGTGTGCTGGTCCTGGCTCACCGGGGCGATGGAGGCGCGGGGGCTCGCGTACGGGGAGGCGAGCGGGACCGTGACGATGGCGGGCTCGCACTACTTCGGCGGTCTCGCGGACCGCAGGCCGGCGACGCAGATCGAGATCCGGGCGTCCTGGACCCCGCGCGAGGGCCTGGGCGGGGTGCCGGACACGGGAGCGCACCTGGCGGCCTGGTGCGATCTGCTCTGCCAGATCGCCGGGCTGCCGCCCGCGCCGGCGGATCCGGGGGCGGGGACGGTGACGGGCGCGGGGGTCGTCTCGCTGCCCCAGCGCCGGGGGCCGCAGGGGGCCTGAGGGACGAGCTCGACGGGGCCCGCGGGGGGCCTGGAACGGGGCTTCTTCGTGTCCCTCGTGGGGGTGAAGGGGCGAAGGCCGCTCGTAGGATGATCGATCACGCGTCCGAATTGCCCTAATTATTACTCACCAAATCGTGATCTTTCCCTAAAGGCGGGCGGCCCAGCTGCCGAAGGAGTCAGTGACCCCTTCACAGCACGGGTTCGCCCCCGGCTTCTTCCCCGAGCCGGCTCCGTCCCGCACCCTTCCCCCCAGGAGGCCTGGTGTCCGTTCTCCTCGAGCAGCCCGCAAGCCTGGTCGCCTACCGCCCGAACAAGCCGACGGCCATGGTCGTCGTGGCCGACCCACGCGTCCGCTCCACCGTCACCCGCCACCTGTGGGCCCTCGGAGTGCGCGACGTGATCGAGGCGTCGTCCATCGCGGAGGCCCGTCCCCGCGTCGGCAACCCGCGCGACATCTGCGTTGCCGACGTCCACCTGCCCGACGGCAGCGGCCTGACCCTGCTGTCCGAGACCCGCGCCGCGGGCTGGCCCAACGGCCTCGCCCTCTCGGCCGCCGACGACATCGGCGCCGTACGCAACGCCCTGGCGGGCGGCGTGAAGGGCTACGTCGTCACCGGCACCCGGACCAACATCGGTCACCCGACCCGCCCCGGCGCCGCCCCCATCGGCGCCGCGGCGGCCCGTCTCGGCCACCGCCGCCCCCCGGGTGCCCCGAGCCACCCGGGCGGCTACCGCGAGCTCTCCGGCCGTGAGGTCGAGGTACTGCGGCTCGTCGCGGAGGGCCAGTCGAACAAGGCGATCGGCGTCTCCATGGGGCTGTCCGCCCTCACCGTCAAGAGCCACCTCGCCCGCATCGCCCGCAAGCTGGGCACCGGGGACCGCGCCGGCATGGTCGCGGTCGCCCTGCGGACGGGGATCATCCACTGACGGCCGGTGGACACGGGCCCGCGCCTGTCGACGGAACGTTCCGTCGGCGGGCGCTTGCCGTCGACCGATACCCTTGACACGTGACCGACGCCCAAGAGACCGCAGCAGACACAGCACTGCGCACCACCGGGGGCGGCCCCCCGGACGACGATGTCCCTGTGAATGGGCTTCCGATCCCGTTGCTGGAGCCCCGCGAGGGGATTCCGCCCGTCGTCGAGACGGCGGACGCCCTCGCCCAGGTGATCGCCGCGTTCGCCACCGGAAGCGGCCCCGTGGCCGTGGACGCCGAGCGCGCCTCCGGCTACCGCTACGGCCAGCGCGCCTACCTCGTCCAGCTCCGCCGCGAGGGCGCGGGCAGCGCGCTCATCGACCCCGTCGGCTGTCCCGACCTGTCGGGGCTCGGCGAGGCGCTCACCGGCACCGAGTGGATCCTGCACGCCGCGACCCAGGACCTCCCGTGCCTGCGCGACATAGGCATGCGCCCCTCCTCGCTCTTCGACACCGAGCTCGCCGGACGCCTCGCGGGCTTCCCGCGGGTCGGCCTCGGCGCGATGGTCGAGTCCGTCCTCGGCTACGCCCTGGAGAAGGGCCACTCCGCCGTGGACTGGTCCACCCGCCCGCTGCCCGATCCGTGGCTGCGGTACGCGGCGCTCGACGTCGAGCTCCTCGTCGACCTGCGCGACGCGCTGGAGAAGGAGCTCGACCGGCAGGGCAAGCTGGAGTGGGCCCACCAGGAGTTCGACGCGATCGCCGCGGCCCCGCCGGCCCCGCCCCGCAAGGACCCGTGGCGCCGCACCTCCGGCATGCACAAGGTGCGCCGCCGCCGCCAGATGGCGGTCGTACGGGAGCTGTGGACGGCCCGTGACAAGGTCGCCCAGCGGCGCGACGTCTCCCCCGGCAAGGTGCTGAGCGACGCGGCGATCGTGGAGGCCGCGCTCGCGGTCCCGCTGAACGTGGGCGCGCTCACCGCGCTGCCCGGTTTCGGCAACCGCATGGGCCGCCGTCAGCTGGAGCAGTGGCAGGCCGCGGTGGACCGCGCCAGGGCCCTCCCGGAGAGCGAGCTGCCCCAGCCGGGCCAGCAGGTCGCGGGCCCGCCCCCGCCGCGCGCCTGGGCGGACAAGGACCCGATCGCGGCGGCCCGCCTCGCGGCGGCGCGCACGGCGGTCTCGGCGCGCGCGGAGGAGCTGCACCTCCCCCAGGAGAACCTGATCACGCCGGACACCGTCCGCCGCGTCTGCTGGGAGCCGCCGTCCGCGGGGACTCCGGACGCGGTCGCGGCCGCCCTGAGCGGCTACGGCGCCCGCCCGTGGCAGGTCGAGCTGGTGGCCCCGCTCCTCCTCAAGGCGCTGGCCGCGAAGGCGTGACCCCGTCGGTGGAGCCCCCGGTGCCCGCAGAGGCGCCGGGGGCTCCGCCGTGTCGGGGGACGCGCCCTACGCCGGGCTGAGGTGGCCGTCGAGGTCCATGTCGAAGACGCCGTGGGTCTTGCCGTCGACCTTGAGGTGCTTGAGCCAGTTCTTCGAGAGCTCGTGCACGTTCCCGTGCTGTTTCTCCCACGGCACGGAATGCCCCGCGCAGAGCAGCTTGACCATCAGCTTGTGGGCGCCCGCGACGGAGTCGTACAGCGCGGGGACCGAGAAGTTGAGTTCCGGGTTGGGGCTGGGCGGTTTCGTGTTCGCCTGCCTGTCGGAATCCCCGTACACGAGCAGCACGGGCACGCTTCCGCCGAGCACCCCGCCCTGCGCCGCGGTGGTCTCGTTCCATCCCCACCGGGTGAAGTTCCTGTACCGGTTGAGCCCGTCGATGCCACCCCAGACGCTGCCGACCGGGTCGCTCTTCAGCAGCGCGTCCCAGACCGCGTCGACGATGCCGTCCTCGCGCTGACCGTCGCAGTGCACTTCGCCGGCCCAGTTCTGGTCGAGTCCCGGCTTCGTGCTGAGGTGGGTCGGGAAGCCCGGCACCGGCAGCGTGGCCGGCGGGTTCGAGGTGCCCTTGGGCGGGAAGATCGGCGCCAGCAGGAACAGGCTCTCGACCCTCTCGGGGTGCTTGACCGCGTACGGCCCCATCCAGAACGCGGCGGCGGACCAGCCGATGAAGGCGATCTTGTCCACCTGGCACAGCTCGCGGATGAACTTCACGACGGTGTCCAGCTCGTCCCAGTCGCTGTACGAGTCGTTCAGCTGGTACGGGTAGTTCGCCGGGCCCGGCGTGAATCCCGGCGGCCTCGGGGTCAACAGGTGCTGATGGGCGGGGTTGACGTTGCGGGGGTCGTCCATCTTGGGGCGCGCCGAGAGGCCGGAGCCCTGCAGGTCCATCATGAAAACGTCGTAGCCGGCCTGCGCCAGCGCCCCGGCCCAGCTGTACGACTTGTACCGGAGGTCGAAGCCCGGGAGTACCGGGACGCTCCGGCCGTGGAGCATGAGGACCGGCTTGCGGTCCTGCCCCGGGGGCGTGCCGTTGCGCTCCCGTACGAAGAGCTCGACCTCCTCGTCCTTGTTCGCGGGGACGCTGGACGTGTGCCAGACGTAGTGATCGGTGGTGATGACCTTCGCCATGGGAGTCCGTTCCGTGTGGGGGTCCGGGGCCGTGCGGCCCCGGCCCGGCCAGCGTCTTCCCGGCGGGGAACGGGCGCCATGGCACGGCGGCCCGCCTGGGCCATCGGGTTGTGGAACCCTCCGATCGGGCGGGCGCGCGGAGGGGGCGCACCGAGGGGCGGCGGATGTGACCTTCGCCGCTTGGCCCTCAAGGGGTGGGCAGCTTGGTTACCCGCAAGTAGCATGGGGGGAGCAAGCGCACGCTTAGGCGTGGGCCGCAGCAGCAGTGCCATCCCGCACCCTGGAGGAGAGCCATCGTGCCTCGTACCGTCAGGGACGTCGTCTTCGTCGACGGCGTCCGCACCCCGTTCGGCAAGGCGGGCCCGAAGGGCATCTACCACGAGACCCGCGCCGACGACCTCGTCGTGAAGGCCATCCGGGAGCTGCTGCGCCGCAACCCGGCCCTCGACCCGGCCAAGATCGACGAGGTCGCCATCGCCGCGACCACGCAGATCGGCGACCAGGGCCTCACCCTCGGCCGCACGGCGGGCATCCTCGCCGGGCTGCCGCAGTCGGTGCCGGGCTACTCCATCGACCGCATGTGCGCCGGCGCGCTGACCGCCGTGACGACGACGGCCGGTTCGATCGCCTTCGGCGCGTACGACGCCGTCATCGCCGGTGGCGTCGAGCACATGGGCCGCCACCCCATGGGCGAGGGCGTCGACCCGAACCCGCGGTTCGTCAGCGAGAAGCTGGTCGACGAGTCCGCCCTCTTCATGGGCATGACCGCCGAGAACCTGCACGACCGCTACCCGAGCATCACCAAGCAGCGCGCCGACGAGTACGCCGTGCGCTCGCAGGAGAAGGCCGCCAAGGCGTACGCCGACGGCAAGATCCAGCAGGACCTGGTGCCGATCTCGGTCCGCCGCACCGACGCCTCCACCGGCGAGACCGGCTGGGGCCTGGTCACCGCCGACGAGCCGATGCGCCCGGGCACCACCCTGGAGTCGCTGGCGAACCTGAAGACGCCGTTCCGCGTCCACGGCAACGTCACCGCGGGCAACGCGGCCGGCCTGAACGACGGCGCCACCGCCTCGATCATCGCCTCCGAGGACTTCGCCCGCGAGAACAACCTCCCGGTCAAGATGCGCCTCGTCTCGTACGCCTTCGCCGGCGTCGAGCCCGAGGTCATGGGCTACGGCCCGATCCCGGCCACCGAGAAGGCCCTCGCCAAGTCCGGCCTGTCCATCGAGGACATCGGCCTCTTCGAGATCAACGAGGCCTTCGCGGTCCAGGTCCTCGCGTTCCTGGAGCACTACGGCATCGCCGACGACGACGCCCGCGTCAACCAGTACGGCGGCGCCATCGCGTACGGCCACCCGCTCGCCTCCTCCGGCGTCCGTCTGATGACGCAGCTGGCCCGCCAGTTCGAGGAGAACCCGCAGGTCCGCTACGGCCTCAACACCATGTGCGTCGGCTTCGGCATGGGCGCGACGGTCATCTGGGAGAACCCCCACTGGGAGGGCAAGTGAGCACCACCGCCGAGCTTCTGAAGGGCGCCGCCGAGCTCTTCCCGGACGAGGTCGTGACCTCGGCCCACGTACGGCACTTCGAACTCCCGGCGAACGCCGGCCGGTTCGCGCTGATCACGCTGGACAACGGCTTCGACCACACCAAGCCGACCACCTTCGGCCCCCAGTCCCTCGCCAACCTGAACACGGCGATCGACCAGGTCGAGGCCGAGGCCGCGAACGGTGAGATCGTCGGCGTCGGCATCACCGGCAAGCCGTTCATCTTCGCCGTCGGCGCCGACCTCAAGGGCGTCGAGCTGCTGAAGAAGCACGACGATGCGCTCGCCATCGGCAAGGGCGGCCACGACGTCTTCAAGCGTCTGTCCGCGCTCGCCGTGCCGACCTTCGCGTACTACAACGGCGCGGCCATGGGCGGCGGCGTCGAGGTCGGTCTGCACTGCACCTACCGCACGGTGTCGAAGGCCCTCCCGGCCTTCTCGCTGCCCGAGGTCTTCCTCGGTCTCGTCCCGGGCTGGGGCGGCTGCGCGATTCTGCCGAACCTGATCGGCGCCGAGAAGGCCGTCTCGGTCATCATCGAGAACAGCCTCAACCAGAACCGCCAGCTCAAGGGCAAGCAGGTCTTCGAGCTCGGCATCGCCGACGCCCTCTTCGAGGGCGCCGACTTCCTGGAGCAGTCCCTCATCTGGACCGCGTCCGTCCTCAAGGGCGACGTCTCCGTGGACCGCCCCGAGATCGACCGCGGCGAGGCCTGGGACCAGGCCGTCGCCAAGGGCCGTCTCGTCGCCGACTCCAAGGTGCACGGCGCCGCCCCCGCCGCCTACCGCGCCCTCGACATCATCGAGGCCGCCAAGGACGGCGACCTGCAGAAGGGCTTCGACGCCGAGGACCAGGCCCTCGCCGACCTGATCATGGGCGGCGAGCTGCGCTCCGGCATCTACGCCTTCAACCTGGTGCAGAAGCGCGGCAAGCGCCCCGCCGGCGCCCCGGACAAGTCGCTGGCCCGCCCGGTCACCAAGGTCGGTGTCGTCGGCGCCGGTCTGATGGCCTCCCAGCTGGCCCTGCTCTTCCTGCGCCGCCTCGAGGTGCCGGTCGTCCTGACCGACATCGACCAGGAGCGCATCGACAAGGGCGTGGGCTACGTCCACGGCGAGATCGAGAAGCTGCTCGGCAAGGGCCGCATCAACCAGGACAAGGCCAACCGTCTCAAGGGCCTGGTCTCCGGTGTCCTCGACAAGGCCGAGGGCTTCGCGGACGCGGACTTCATCATCGAGGCCGTGTTCGAGGAGATGGGCGTCAAGCAGCAGGTGTTCGCGGAGGTCGAGGCGGTCGCCCCGGCGCACGCGATCCTCGCCACCAACACCTCCTCGCTGTCCGTCTCCGAGATGGCGTCCAAGCTCCAGCACCCGGAGCGCGTGGTCGGCTTCCACTTCTTCAACCCGGTCGCGATCCTCCCGCTCCTGGAGATCGTCCGCGGCGAGAAGACGGACGACGCCTCCCTGGCCACCGCCTTCGGTGTCGCCAAGAAGCTGAAGAAGACCGCGGTCCTCACCAAGGACGCCCCGGCGTTCGTCGTGAACCGCATCCTGACCCGCTTCATGGGCGAGATCCAGAACATCATCGACGAGGGCACCCCGGTGGCCGTGGCGGAGAAGGCGGTCGAGCCGCTCGGCCTGCCGATGTCGCCGCTGGTCCTCCTGGAGCTCGTCGGCCCGGCCATCGGTCTGCACGTCTCCGAGACGCTGAACCGCTCCTTCCCCGAGCGCTTCAAGGTCTCCCCCAACCTGAAGGCCGTCGTCGAGGCCGGCAAGCGCGGCTTCTACGTCTACAACGCGGAGAACGGCTTCAAGCCGGAGCTCGACCCCGAGGTCGCCGCGCTCCTCAAGCAGGGCGACGTCGTCCTGACGGAGGAGCAGGCCCGCGACCGCGTCCTGGACGCGGTGGCGCAGGAGATCGGCCTGATGCTGGAGGAGGGTGTCGTCGCCGAGGCGCAGGACATCGACCTCTGCCTGATCACCGGTGCGGGCTGGCCCTTCCACCTGGGCGGCATCACGCCGTACCTGGACCGTGAGGGCGTCTCCGAGCGCGTCAACGGCAAGCGTTTCCTCGCCCAGGGCGTGGCGAGCGTCCCGGCGTAACGCCTCATGTGAAAGGCCCCGGCACCTGGGAAGGTGCCGGGGCCTTTCGCGTACGTGCCGGGGCCTTTCGCGTACCTGCCGGGGCACTTCGCGTACGTGCCGGGGCCTTCGCGTACGTGCCGGGCCGGGCTCAGCCTATGGAGCGCCAGCCTTCGAGCAGCAGCCCTTCGGCGCCCACCTTCTGACGGGTGGTGACCGGCGGGCGGCCGTCGGCCGCGGTCATCGCGACCAGACCGCCGTCGAGGCCCCGGGTGAGGACGGCGTTCAGGCTCCTGTGCCGCTCCCCCGTCTCCGACCAGCTCAGGCCTTCCGACTCCTGCTCGCTGGGGTAGGCGGCGAGGGCGAGCCGGCCGTCCTCGGACTGCTGGGCGAGGACCGTGCAGTCGAAGCCGTCGATGAGGCAGCGGGTGACGGACAGACGGCCGGTGCCGGCCGCCTTGCCCAGCGGCGTCGGCTCCAGGGAGCGCTCCGGCGACCAGGCGGTGACCTGGCTCTCCTGGTCGAGGTAGAAGAGCGTCACGTGCCCGGAGGGGCCGGTGACCGCCGCGAGGGTGCCCATCGTCACGGAGGCGGGCAGGATCTCCTCGCGGACCGGCTTCGCCCCCGCCTCGCGCTGCACGTAGCGGGCGAGGCCCGTGGCGTGCGAGGTGTACAGCTCGACCATGCCCGCGCCGTTGGTGACGGCGACCGGCGAGGGGTCGGTCCGCGAACCCTTCAGGTCCCACCAGGGGTGCCAGCCGCCCGCGTCCTTCTGGGCGCGGCAGCTGATGCCGCCGCCCCCGTTCCGTACGAAGGCGTAGACGCGGCCCTGGGCGTCCACGGCGACCGCGGGGTTGCCCATCCAGGGCCCCTTGCCGTTGGAGTGGCCCAGGGACCGCCAGGGGGCCGCCGGGCGGCCCGTCTGGAACTGGACGGCGTGCACCAGCTCGACGTGCCCCTCGTCGCCGCCCGTGGGCCGCAGGCCGACGAGGTGGACGTAGCGGTCGGCGCCCTGGCCGACGGCGAGGAAGGGGGTCAGTCCGTCGCCGCCGAGGGAGACGGGGCCGCTCCAGCCGCCGGGCTCCTCGGTCCAGCGCACCACCTCTCCGTCCCGGGGCAGGTAGGCGCTGAACCGGCCCTCCTCCCCTCTGGTCAGCCAGCCGCCCTGGAGCACGGGGGCGGCGGGGCCGCTGGAACGGTCGTCGGTGGCCTGGGATCGATTCGCCATGGGGGGATCCAGCACTCCGGTCGTCGGGAGGAGTTCGGGTACGAACCGACTGTAGTCGCCCTCCCGGACGGTCTCCGACCCCCGGGGATCAGTACCTGGCGTCCTGGCCCAGCTTGCCGAGCCGGCTGTGACCGCGCCCGTACAGGAAGTACACGACCAGGCCGATCACCATCCAGACGGCGAACCGGAACCAGGTCTCGCCCGGCAGGTTGAGCATGAGCCAGAACGAGGCGGCGATGGAGAGGATCGGCAGCACGGGCACCCACGGGGTGCGGAAGGCGCGCGGCAGATCAGGGCGGGTGCGGCGGAGCACCATGACGCCGACGGCGACGACGACGAAGGCGAAGAGGGTGCCGATGTTCACCAGGGTCGCGAGTTCGTTGATGCTGGTGAAGCCGGCGACGATGGCGATGATCACACCGAGCAGGATGGTCGGCCGGTACGGGGTCCTGAACTTCGGGTGCGTGATGGAGAAGAAGCGCGGCAGCAGCCCGTCGCGGCTCATCGCGAAGAAGACGCGGGTCTGGCCGAGCAGCAGGATCAGACAGACCGTGGTGAGGCCGACGGCGGCGCCGAAGCTGATCACGCCCGCGTACCAGGGGTGTCCGGCGGCCTTGAAGGCGTCGGCGAGCGGGGCGCTGGTGGACAGGTTGGTGTACTTCTCCATGCCGGTGACGACGAGGGCGACCGCCACGTACAGCACGGTGCAGATGAGGAGCGAGCCGAGGATGCCCCGGGGCATGTCGCGCTGCGGCAGCTTGGTCTCCTCGGCCGCCGTGGCCACCACGTCGAAGCCGATGAAGGCGAAGAAGACGACGGAGGCGGCGGTGAAGATGCCCATGACGCCGAAGTTGGTCGGCTCGTAGCCGAAGATCAGCTGGACCATCGGGGAGGTCCAGCCGGAGGTGCCGCCGGGCGGGCTGACGGCCGGCGGGATGAAGGGGTCGTAGTTGTCGCCGACGATGAAGAACAGGCCGGCGACGATCACGATCATCACCACGGTCACCTTGATCGCGACGACGACCGCGGTGATCCGCGCGGAGAGCTTCATGCCGAGGACGAGGACCACGGTCAGCACGAGGACGAGGAGGAAGGCCAGGATGTCGAAGGTGCCGCCGCCGACGTCCGGGCCTTCGAGCGAGGCCGGCAGGTGCCAGCCGATGTTGTCCATCAGGGATCTGACGTACCCGGACCAGCCGACGGCGACCACCGCCGTGCCGAGGGCGAACTCCAGGACGAGGTCCCAGCCGATGATCCAGGCGGGCAGCTCGCCGATCGACGCGTACGCGAAGGTGTACGCCGATCCGGCCACCGGCACCGTCGAGGCGAACTCGGCGTAGCACAGGGCGGCGAGGGCGCAGACGATGCCCGCGGCGACGAAGGCCAGGGCCGTGGCCGGGCCCGCGTTCTCCTTGGCCACCTTGCCGGTGAGGACGAAGATGCCGGTGCCGATGATGACGCCGACACCGAACACCGTCAGGTCCCAGGCCGACAGGGACTTCTTGAGCGCGTGCTCCGGCTCCTCCGTGTCGCGGATCGACTGTTCGACCGATTTGGTCCGGAACATTCCTGTATTGGCGCGTGGCTGTTGGTCCGTACTCACGTCCACCTCCCTGCCTTGGGGCTGCCCGCCCTGAGGTCAGAATGCACGCGAAAGGGCCGGTCGGCACTCCGAAGAGTGAGCCGACCGGCCCAAGGGTGACGCCGGGTGATGGTGGTCCGTCAGTCGCGCGCGGGCTCCACGGCCTTGGCGCTGCTCTCGAACCTTCCGTCGAGCCGCGAGACCAGACCGGTGACCTGGCGCGCGATGTCGGGGGCGGTAAGACCGATCTCGGCCAGGACCTCGCCCCGGGAGGCGTGGTCGAGGAAGCGCGGCGGGATGCCGAAGTCACGCAGCGGCACGTCCACACCGGCGTCGCGCAGCGCCTGGGCGACGGCGGAGCCGACACCGCCGACGCGGCTGTTGTCCTCGACGGTGACGACGACCCGGTGCTGCTCGGCGAGCGGGGCGAGGGCCTCGTCGACGGGCTTGACCCAGCGGGGGTCGACGACGGTGGTGGAGATGCCCTGCCGGTCCAGGAGGTCGGCGATCTCCAGGCACATGGGCGCCAGGGCGCCCACGGAGACCAGGAGGACGTCGGGCCTGTCGCTGCCGGGCTCGCGGAGCACGTCCATGCCGCCGACGCGGCGCAGGGCGGGGACGGCCGGGCCGACCGCGCCCTTGGAGAAGCGGACCACGGTGGGGGCGTCGGTGACCTCGACGGCCTCGCGCAGCTGGGCGCGGACCTGGTCGGCGTCGCGCGGGGCGGCGAGCCGCAGGCCGGGCACGACCTGGAGGATCGACATGTCCCACATGCCGTTGTGCGAGGCGCCGTCGGTGCCGGTGACACCGGCCCGGTCCAGGACGAAGGTGACGCCGCACTTGTGCAGGGCCACGTCCATCAGGACCTGGTCGAAGGCGCGGTTGAGGAAGGTCGCGTAGACCGCGAAGACCGGGTGGAGGCCGCCGGTGGCGAGGCCGGCCGCGGAGACCGCGCCGTGCTGCTCGGCGATGCCGACGTCGAAGACCCGCTCGGGGAAGGCCTTGGCGAACTTGTCGAGGCCGACGGGCTGGAGCATGGCCGCCGTGATGGCGACGATGTCCTCGCGCTCCTTGCCGAGCGCCACCATCTCCTGGCCGAAGACCGAGGTCCAGTCGGCGCCCGAGGAGGCGATGGGCAGGCCGGTGTCGGGGTGGATCTTGCCGACGGCGTGGAAGCGGTCCGCCTCGTCCTGGAGGGCGGGCTGGTAGCCGCGGCCCTTCTCGGTGAGGCAGTGGACGATGACGGGGCCGCCGAAGCGCTTGGCGCGCGTGAGGGCGGACTCCAGGGCCTCGATGTCGTGTCCGTCGATGGGGCCGACGTACTTCAGGCCGAGGTCCTCGAACATGCCCTGCGGGGCGATGAAGTCCTTGAGGCCCTTCTTGGCGCCGTGCAGGGTCTCGTAGAGCGGCTTCCCGACGACCGGGGTGCGCTCCAGGATGTCCTTGCCGCGGGCGAGGAAGCGCTCGTAGCCGTCGGTGGTGCGCAGGGTGGCCAGGTGGTTGGCGAGGCCGCCGATGGTGGGCGCGTAGGAGCGCTCGTTGTCGTTGACGACGATGACGAGGGGGCGGTCCTTGGCGGCGGCGATGTTGTTCAGCGCCTCCCAGGCCATGCCGCCGGTGAGGGCGCCGTCGCCGATGACCGCGACGACGTGGTCGTCCTTCTTCAGGACCTCGTTCGCCTTGGCCAGGCCGTCGGCCCAGCCGAGGACGGTCGAGGCGTGCGAGTTCTCGATGACGTCGTGCTCGGACTCGGCCTGCGAGGGGTAGCCGGACAGGCCGCCCTTCATCTTGAGCTTCGAGAAGTCCTGGCGCCCCGTGAGGAGCTTGTGGACGTAGCTCTGGTGGCCGGTGTCCCAGAGGACCTTGTCCTTCGGGGAGTCGAACACCCGGTGCAGGGCGATGGTCAGCTCGACCACACCGAGGTTGGGGCCGAGGTGCCCGCCGGTCTTGGAGACGGCGTCCACGAGGAACGTCCTGATCTCGTCGGCCAGCTGGTCCAGCTGTTCCGGGGAGAGCCGGTCCAGATCTCGCGGTCCCCTGATACGGGTCAGCAGAGCCACCCGTTCCTCCTTGCTTTGAGCTGGTCGAGCTTGCCGATTTGTCGAGTCTAATGTTCCGTCTTGGATCGTGGGCATCGGGCCTTGGGGTGAGGCGTCACCCGCACGGCCGACAAGCCGCTGATCTGTACGGCTCTGTACGCGCGCGCGTACTGGTCGCGCGTACTCGTCCGGACGCGCCGCAGCCCGGCACCGGTTTCCCGGTGCCGGGCTGATGTGACGGGTGTTACGCGCGGCCGGCCGTCTTCTGCGTGCGGCGGGAGACCGAGTCGATGATCACGGCGATCAGCAGGACCGCTCCGGTGATCATGTACTGGATCGCGTTCGAGGACAGGTTCATCTGGTTGAGGCCCTGGACGATCGACTGGATGACCAGGATGCCCAGGAGCGCCGACCAGACCTTGCCGCGTCCGCCGAACAGGGACGTGCCGCCGATGACCGCGGCGGCGATGCACATCATCAGCTGGTTGCCGCCGCCGAGGGAGCGGTCGGCGCCGCCGGTCGCGGAGGCGAGGAAGAGGCCGCCGACGGCGCCCATCGTGCCGGAGATCATGAAGACCGAGATCCGGATCCAGTCCACGTTGATGCCGGCGCGGCGGGCGGCCTCGATGCCGCCGCCGACCGCGAAGACCTGACGGCCGTACGTGGTGCGGCGCAGGACGAAGTCGGTGGCGAGCAGGATCACCAGGAAGATCACCAGGGAGAGCGGCAGGCCCTTCTCCTGGTTGAAGCCGTACGCGGCGACGAGGACCAGGACCGCGAGGACGGCGGTGCGCAGGATGATCTCGCTCTGCGGGCGGTGCGGCAGCTCGGCGGCCTTGCGGCGGCGGGAGTCCCGCAGCTGGGCGAGGTAGAAGCCGGCGATGACGGCCACGGCGAGGCCGTAGGCGGCGGCGACGTCGGAGAAGTAGTACTTGGTGAGGTCCTCGACGAAGCTGCCGATCGGGGTGGGGATGGTCGACCGGTCGCCCATCACCCAGGTCTGCAGACCGGCCCAGCCGAGGAAGCCGGCGAGGGTGACGACGAAGGCGGGCACGCCGATCTTGGCGAAGACCATGCCGTGGAAGGCGCCGATCAGGGTGCCGGACAGGATGCCGAGGAGGATGGCGAGGCCGTCGGGCATGTCGGTGCCGAGCACGCCCCAGACCGAGCCGGCCAGACCCGCCACGGAGCCGACGGCGAGGTCGATCTCGCCGAGCAGCAGGACGAAGACGATGCCGACGGCCATGATGCCGGGGCCGACCGCGTACAGCGTGATCTGGTCGAGGTTGTACGAGGTGATGAAGTTGCCGGTGAGGGCCTGGAAGACGATGCCGATGACGATCAGGCCGACGACGACGGGCAGCGAGCCGATCTCACCCGAGCGGATCTTGCGCTTGAACTCGTCGACGTAGCCCTTGAAGCCCTGCTCGCGGACGAGGAGGCGGGGGTCGACGGCGGGGATCGCGGCGGTGGTCGGCGGCTCGGTGCGGGGCTCGGGCACGGTGTCCTCGGAGGTGCTGGGGGTCGTGCTCACTTCGCTACCTCCGCGTTGCGGGCCTGGCGGCGGGTCACGGCGTTGTCCGTGGCACCGGTGATCGCGGCGATGATCTCTTCGTGCGTGGTGGTGGCCACCGGGAAGGTGCCGTTGTTGCGGCCCAGGCGGAGCACGGCCACGGTGTCGGCGACGGCCTTCACGTCGGCCATGTTGTGGCTGATGAGGATGACGCCGAGGCCCTGCTCGCGCAGCCGCTCGACCAGGTCGAGGACCTGTGCGGTCTGCTCGACGCCGAGCGCGGCGGTGGGCTCGTCCAGGATCACGATCTTGGGGTCGCCGACCAGGGCGCGGGCGATGGCGACGACCTGCCGCTGGCCGCCGGAGAGGGCGGCGACGGGGATGCGGACGCTGGGGATGCGGATGGAGAGCGTGGAGAGCAGGTCCTTGGCCCGCTTCTCCATGGCGACCTCGTCGAGGACGCCGCCCTTCTTGATCTCGCGGCCGAGGAACAGGTTGGCGACGACGTCGAGGTTGTCGCAGAGCGCGAGGTCCTGGTAGACGGTCGCGACACCGAGGTTCTGGGAGTCGTGCGGGCGCTGGATCTCGACCTGCTCGCCCTCCCACTCGATGACGCCCTCGTCGATGGGGTGCACGCCGGCGATCGTCTTGACCAGCGTGGACTTTCCCGCTCCGTTGTCGCCGACGAGCGCGACGACCTCTCCTGCGTGGACTTCGAGATCGACACCGGAGAGGACCTGGACCGCTCCGAATCGCTTGAAGATCCCGCGCAACGCCAGCACGGGCGTCTGGGACACGTGAACCAACTCCTTCGCCGCCCGGGGAGGGGCAGCGGCAATGTCGCGCCGCCGGTGCAGCGCCGAAGTTTCGAGGGGGGCTGAGCTCGTCCGGCCCCCGGACCGACAGCGGGGTCTGGGTCGGCCGGGGGCCGGACGGGCTTGGGGGACGGATCCGGACGTCGTACGCCGCCTTGTCACCGGGGGTCTTCACCCTCTGTACTCGGGGCGGCGGCGCCCGCTTCGGGGGCGCCAGGGCCTGGGGGGGGGGGGGTGGGGGGGGGGGGGGGGGGGGGGGGGAAGGGGGGGGGGGGGGGGGGGGGGGGGGGGGGGGGGGCCAGGGGGG
>NZ_JBVJWR010000011.1:164852-210613 GCF_055602235.1 Streptomyces sp. NPDC037410
GTGCCCATCCCCCTTGGGGGGCCCCCCCCCCCCCCCCTCCCCCCCCCCCCCCCCCCCCCCCCCCCCCCCCCCCAGGCCCTGGGGCCGGATCCGTGCCGCCGGGCCTTTACGGGCCCGGCGGGTTCGGGCGGTGTTACTTGATGCCCAGCGCGGTGCACTTGGCGGCGAGGTCCGCCGTGCAGAGGTCGGCGGCCTTGTAGATGCCGTCCTTGACGACCGTGGACTGGATGTTGGTCTTGTCGACCACGACCGGGGCGAAGAGCGTGGAGGGGACGCCGTCGGTCGCGCCCTGGGCGCCGAGGTCCTTGCCCTTGAGCAGGTTCACCGCGAACTTGGCGGCCTCGGGGGCCAGCTGGAGCGGCGACTTGTAGATCGTGAAGGTCTGGGTGCCGGCGATGATGCGCTGGACGCCCGCGACCTCGGCGTCCTGGCCGCCCACCGGGATGCCCTTGACGCCGGCGTTCTCGAGGGAGGTGATGATGCCGCCGGCCATGCCGTCGTTGGCCGAGTAGACGGCGCCGATCTTGTCCTTGCCGACCGAGGAGATCGCGGCGGACATCTTCTCGCCCGCGACCTTCGGGTCCCACTCGCCGGAGGCCTCGTAGGCGATCTTGCCGACCTTGCCGTCGAGCGCGGTGTGGGCGCCCTTCTTGAACAGGGCGGCGTTCGGGTCCTTCTCGTCACCGTTGATCATCACGACGCTGGCGGTGGCGGCCTTCGCGCCGAGCGCGGTCAGCAGGGCCTGGCCCTGGAGCTCGCCGACCTTGTTGTTGTCGTGGCTGACGTAGGCGTCGGCACCCGGGACGGCGCGGTCGTACGCGACGACCTTGACGCCCTTGGCCTTGGCGTCCTTGACCCAGCCCTCGGCCTTGGCGGCGTCGACCGGGTCGAGCGCGATGACCTTGACGCCGTCGGCGATGAGCTGGTCGAACTGCTGCTTCTGCTTCACGACGTCGGAGACGGCGTTGTTGTAGACGATCTCGCAGTCGGAGCAGGCGGCCTTGACGGCCTTCTCGAACTGGGGCTTGTCCAGGGCCTCGTAGCGCGAGGTCTTGTTCTCCGGCAGGAGCAGGCCGATCTTGGTCGAGCTGCCCTTGTCACCGCTGTCGCCGCCACCGGCCTGGCCGCAGGCGGCGAGCGAGAAGGCCATCGAGACCGCGGCCGTGGCTATGACGGCACGACGCGTCACTGCGTTCATGTGGGGTTGCCTCCCTGACGAGGCCGCGACGGTGCGGCCGAGGTGCCACGAAGTCAACTCGGCCGCAACCTTGTCGTCAAGAAGTAAATTCTTAACGAGATGACAACGGTGGTGTTCGTTCTCTAAGTGAAGGCAAGACGGGAGGCTGGCGCCGCCGAGGGAAGCGCGCTCTCCAAAAGGGTCGAATCGCCCATTTCACTCAGTACGAGGGCGAGGGCGCCGAGCACCTCCGCGCGCCCGCCGAGGGCCCCCTGGGCCAGCGAGAGCTGCCGGGCGGCGCTGGGGATCGCGTACCGCGAGACGGAGTCCCTGATGGGCGCGAGGACCAGCTCACCGGCCTCGGCGAGGGTGCCGCCGAGCACCACCCGGCTGGGGTTGAGCAGGTTGCAGAGGTTGGCGATGCCGCTGCCGATGTGCCGTCCGACGTCGGCGATCACCCGGCGGCAGCCGGGGTCGCCCTCACGGGCCAGCTGGACGACCCGCTCCATCGTCAGATCGGGGCCGTGGCTCGGCTGGAGCAGCGGCAGGACGTACCGCGCGGCGGTGAAGGTCTCCAGGCAGCCTCGGTTGCCGCAGCGGCAGACCGGCCCCGACTCGTCCAGGGTGATGTGCCCGATCTCCCCGGCGGTGCCGCCGGGCCCCCGGTAGACCCGCCCGTCGATGACGAGTCCGGCGCCGACGCCGCTGGCCACCTTGATGTAGGCCAGGTCCTTGACGCCCCGGCCGCTGCCCCAGACGAGCTCGCCGAGCGCGCCGAGGTTGGCGTCGTTGTCGACGTGCACGGGGACGCCGAGCCGGCCGGAGAGCTCGTCGGCGGGGTTGATGCCGCCCCAGCCCGGCAGGATCGAGGTCGAGCCGAGGGTCCCGGAGGAGACGTCGATCGGTCCGGGCACGCCGAGGCCGACGCCGATCACCTTGTCGTAGCCGATGCCGGTGGCCCGGATCAGCCGCTTGACCAGCTGTTCCGCGCGGTCGAAGCCCTCCGCGGCGGAGGCGTCCACGTCGAGCGGCTCGGCCTCCTCGGCGAGCACCTGGTGGGCGAGGTTGCCGACGGCGACCCGGAGGTGGGTGTGGCCGAAGTCCACGCCGATCACGATGCCGGCGTCGCCGGAGAGGGAGACGCTGCGGGCCCTGCGGCCCCCCGCGGAGGTGGGCGTGACCTCGACGGTGCCGCCGTCCTTCAGCTCCCGCACGATGTTGGAGACCGTGGCGGCGGAGAGGCCCGTCGCCCGGGCGATCTCCGCCTGGGTGAGCGAGCCGGCCATCCGCACCGCCCGGACGACCCGTTCGAGATTGGCCCTGTGCAGCGACGTCTGCGACCCCGGAGTCTCCATCGACTCTCTCACTCCCACCGTTTTCTCCAACATGTGAACTCTAGGGGACGCTTTCGGCTCGGTCCCCGTCAAGACCTTGAGTATCGGGCTGCGAGTGTCACACGACGCACGGAGCCCCCGGCGCGGGTGCGCCGGGGGCTCCGGAGGAAGGGTCGGCGGGCTACTTCACGGCGCCCGCGGTGAGGCCGGCGACCACCTGCCGCTGGAAGACGATGTACGCGGCGAGGACCGGGAGCATCGCCATCACGAGGCCGGCGAAGAGGCCGGACCAGTCGCCCTTGTAGCCCTGGCTGACGGCCAGCTGGACGAGGCCCTGGGAGAGCACCTTCTTCTCCGGGTCGGTGTTGAGCACGGTGGGCAGCAGGTACTGGTTCCACTGGCCGAGGAAGTTGAAGATGCCGACGCTGATGAGGCCGGGCTTGGCCATCGGCAGCATGACCTGGAAGAAGGTCCGGGTGTGCGAGGCCCCGTCCACGAAGGCCGCCTCCGCCACCGAGGTCGGCAGGGTGCGGAAGAAGGCCGTGAGGAAGAAGACGGTGAACGGGAGCGAGTACGCGATGTAGACCAGGATCAGGCCGTGCTGCGTGTTGAGCAGGGCCATGTTCTGCATGACGTAGAAGAGCGGCACGAGCGCCAGGATGATCGGGAAGCTCATCCCTCCGATGAAGAGGAAGTAGATGAAGCGGTTGCCCGGGAAGTCGAAGCGGGCCAGGACGTAGGCCGCCATCGAGCCGAGCAGGAGCGTACCGACGAGCGAGCCGCCGACCACCAGGAGGGTGTTCAGGAAGTAGTCGCTCATGTGCGCCTCGGTCCAGGCGCGCGACCAGTTCTCGAAGTGCAGCTTGTCGGGCAGCGACCACGGCGAGGTGAAGATCGCCTTGTCGGTCTTGAAGGAGGTCATGACCGCCCAGAGCAGCGGCATGACGACCATGATCGCCCAGATGATCAGGACGCCGTGCGAGAAGACGTTGAGGGTCGCGCCCTCGGCCTTGGCGGTCCTGCGCGCGGCGGGCGGCGCGATCTTGGTGACCGTGGGGCCGGGGCCGGCCGGGGAGCCGGGGTTCCCGACGCCGGTGGTGGCAGTGTCGGTCGTCTTCATCAGAACTCCAGCCGCTCGCGCCGGCCCACCTTCATCACGACGGCCGCGAAGGCCAGCGTGACGATGAGGAGCGCGACACCGATGGTCGTTGCGTAGGCGGCCTGACCGTCCCGGAACGCCTTCTGGTACACGTACAGCGGAAGGACGACGGTGGAGAAGTCGGGTCCGCCGCCGTTGGGGCCGACGGTCATGATCTGGACGACGGCGAAGGATTCCGCGCCGAGCGCGAGGATGCCCATGTAGATCCAGCCGGACTGCACGGTGTCCCAGAGCAGCGGCATGGTGATCTTGAAGAAGGTGGTGAAGCGGTTCGCGCCGTCGAGCAGGGCCGCCTCGTAGAAGTCCCTCGGAATGGACGCCATGCCGGCCGAGAAGAGGACGACGAAGAATCCGACGGTGGACCAGACGAGGACGACCATCACACAGATGAGGGCGAGGTCCGGATCACCGAGCCAGTCCGGCTGGACGGAGCCGAGACCGACCCCCTTCAATACGGAATTGATGGCTCCGCTGTTCGGGTTGTACGCGAACTGGAAGAGCAGTGCGACGATCGCGATCGACAGCACCTGCGGGAAGAAATAGACGATCTTGTAGAACGCGGAACCGCGCACACCTGCGATCGCCGCGCCCCCGCGGCGCCGACCGCCGACATTGAGCATGAAGGCGAAGAAGAGCGCGAGTCCCACGGTCACCAGGGGCAGCACCACCGCGAAGGTCAGACTGTGCTGGAGCGATTTCCAGAAGACCTCGTCGTCCAGCATTCTGCTGTAGTTGTCGAATCCGACCATCCCGAATTCGGGACTCAGTCCGGTCCAGTCCGTGAACGAGTAGTAGATGGACTGGATGAACGGCCAGATGACGAACAGCACGTAGAGCGCGAGGGGGGCCGCCAGGAACCCCACGATGAAACGGTACTTGCCGTGTTGCATTCCTACCGACCCCGATCTTCCCGCGGAGACGCGCGCCGCTGGTGCCACGCGCCGCTGCTGCCGCGCGCCATGGGGCCGGGGCCCGCTCCCGGTCGGCGGGAAGGGGCCCCGGCACTGCTCACTGGTGCTTGTAGTGCTTGATCGAGGAGTCCTTGGCCGCCTCGTCGGCGTACTTCTGGATCTTCTTGATCGTCTCGGCCGGCGTCGCACGGCCGGCCATCATCTCGCCGAGGCCGGCGACACCGATCTTCTCCTTCTGGAGGGCGACGTACCAGTCCTGGAGGCGCGGGTTGACGACGTTCTGGCCGGCCTTCTCCAGGGCGGCGACACCGGACTTGAGGCCCGGGGTCAGCTCGATGCCGTCGGTGCCGCCGTTGAAGGCGGTCAGCGACTTCACGGACTGGGTGAAGTTCTTGGAGGAGGCCTCGCTGAGCATGATGCGCAGCTGCTCCAGGCCGCCCTCCAGGTTCTTCGCCTTCGCGGGGACGATGAAGGGCTCGCCGCCGGAGGCCCAGATGGTGCCGAAGGGCATCTTGTCGGAGGAGTCGATGCCGGTCGGGGCGGAGACGGCCAGGTTGAAGTCGGCCGGCATGGTCTTCGCGGCCTCGTTCTCGACCCAGGAGCCGTTCGGGATGAACAGCGCCTTGCCCTCGGTCCAGGCGGTCTGCGACTGGATGTGGTCCAGGCCGGGGGTCCCCTGGAGGATGTAGCCCTTCTTGACCAGCTCGTAGTACGCCTCGAAACAGGCCTTGACGGCGGGGTGCTCCCAGGCCTTCGGCTCCAGGTTGTCGATCGCGTCGAGGACCTCGCGGCCGCCGACCTTGCCGATCATCGGGTAGAGCGAGAAGGGGACGTAGTACGGGTACTTGCCGGCGTACGTCCAGCCGGCGATGCCCTTCTTCTTGGCCTTCTCGCAGACGGCCAGCATCTCGTCCCAGGTCTCGGGGTACTTCGCGTCGAGGGAGTCGAGCAGCTTCTGCGAGTACCAGACGCCGTAGACCGTGTACGCGTAGTACATGATCCACACCGGGTCGCCGTCGAACTGGCCCATCTCGACGATGCCGGGCCGCAGGGTGTCGCGGACCTTCTTGCTCGGGTCGTCGATGGACGGCGCGTCGAGCAGCGGGGTGAGGTCCGCCAGCTGCTTCTGGCCGACGAGGACACCCATGTCCATCTGCTCGGCGCCGGAGTTGTCGATGAGGTCCGGCGGGGTGCCGCCGTTGAAGCGCGGCTGCAGCGTGGTGGTGATCTTCTGGGTCGGCGTGAACTTGACGCTGGCCTTGGGGTAATTCGTCTCGTAGACCTTGATCGCGTCCTTGGCGTACTGCTGTCCGAATCCGCCGTCGAAGAGGACGAAATCGAGCGGGGCCGCCGCATTCACCCCGAGCGGGTTCTTGTCGGACTTCGTGCCCTTCTCGACCTTCTCGTTGCCACCGTCACCGCTGCTCGCGCAGGCGGAGAGGAAGCCCATGGTCGGTACGGAGATCAGACCGACAGCGGCGGAACGCTTGATCAGATCGCGACGGCCGAGGCCCTCACCGTTGTGTGCGGAGGTGGATCCCATGCTCAAGTCCTCGCCTTCATTCAGGACTCAGGCGGTGTACCGGTCGCCCGTACTCACTCGCCACAGGCGAAGGGCCCCGCCACCGCGGTCATTTGCAGCCGGGTCGTGCACGCGTCGGGCCGTCGCCGGATTGCTCCGACTGGCTGGACGCCGACAGGTATAGTCCACTTCCCTTCACGGGAGCAAGATCGAAACCAGGTTTGCACGACCATCTTTCCCGAGTTGAGACCTCCGGGATAAGCACGCTGGATCTGCGGCGTTTCGTCCAACCATTCGCCGCACAACACCCTTGACATCACGTCAGAGTCACGGCATAGGACGGGGATTCCCTCCCGCACGCGCCCCGGCGGGAGGGAGGGAAGCGACGAAAAGGACAAATGATCGAACATCGAAACAGTTGTGTCACAAACCCGTTGCCAGGTGAAGATTCGATGAGAAGGATCCGGGATCATAGAGACCCCGCCCACTCCTTGCCCTCGCGCAGGGGGCCTGTGGCGGGACCTGCCTTATTCCATACGGATCTGGAGTACACGTGGCCAACTCTTCTGGCCTGAACCGCACGGGCGTCCTGTCCCGTGTCACGGTCGCGGCGATCACGGCCGCCCTGGTCGGCACCACGACGGCGGCCGTCGCCGCCGAGGCGCCGCAGCCCGTCTCCTCCGGCATCGCTCGGACCTCGAACGCGAGCGCCTTCGCGGCCACCACCACCGCCGCCTCGGCGCCGGTCAACTACCTCCTCGGCGTCAACAGCGCCGGCACCGTCTGGGCCTACGAGCCGGTCGGTGGCGGCGCCATCCAGCGCCTCGCGGACAACTCCGGCACGGGCTGGAACTACCACAGCAAGTTCGCCCAGGCCGACCTGGACGGCGACGGCCACTCCGACGGCTGGTACGCCATCCGCAACGGCCGTCTGAACTTCGTCGACACGGGCGCCCCCCGCGACCTCGGCGGCGGCTGGAACATCTACAACAAGATCGTCTCCGCCTCCAACACGGGCGGCGGCGCGGCCGACGACCTCCTCGCGCGCGACACCTCCGGCGTGCTGTGGCACTACCTCGGCTACGGCAACGGCGCCCTGACCACGCGCTACAAGGTCGGCGGCGGCTGGAACGCCTACACCCAGATCGCCGGCAAGGGCGACATCACCGGCGACGGCCGCCCCGACCTCGTCGCCCGCGACGGCTCGGGCGTGCTGTGGCTGTACAAGGGCACGGGCAACTACAAGGCGCCCTTCACCGCCCGCACCCGCATCGGCTCCGGCTGGAACACGTACAACACCCTGGCCTCCTCCGGTGACCTGAACTTCGACGGCAAGGCCGACCTCGTCGCCCGCAACAGCGCCGGCGAGCTCTGGCTGTACAAGGGCACCGGCAACGCCTCGGCGCCGTTCAGCGGCCGCGTGAAGATCGGCACGTCCGGCTGGAACAGCTTCCGCGAGCTGTTCTGATCGGGCTCCCGCCCGAACGCAAGGGCCCCGCTCCTCTTCCGAGGAGCGGGGCCCTTTCCGTCTACCGGATCCTGTGGCGTCAGCCGCGACTGTGCTTATCCACGAATGAGGTTGCGGAGCACGTACTGCATGATGCCGCCGTTGCGGTAGTAGTCCGCCTCACCGGGGGTGTCGATGCGGACGACCGCGTCGAACTCGACACCGGTGTCGGTGGTGACCTTGACCGTGCTCGGGGTCGTGCCCTCGTTCAGCTCGGTGATGCCGGTGAGGGAGAAGGTCTCCTCGCCGGTCAGGCCGAGCGAGTCGGCCGTCTGGCCGGCCGGGAACTGGAGCGGGAGGACGCCCATGCCGATGAGGTTCGAGCGGTGGATGCGCTCGTACGACTCGGTGATGACGGCCTTGACGCCGAGGAGCGCGGTGCCCTTGGCGGCCCAGTCGCGGGACGAGCCGGAGCCGTACTCCTTGCCGCCCAGGATGACCAGCGGGGTGCCGGCGGCCTGGTAGTTCTGCGAGGCGTCGTAGATGAACGACACCGGCGCGTCGGCCTGGGTGAAGTCGCGGGTGAAGCCGCCCTCGGTGCCCGGCGCGATCTGGTTGCGCAGGCGGATGTTGGCGAAGGTGCCGCGGATCATGACCTCGTGGTTGCCTCGGCGCGAGCCGTAGGAGTTGAAGTCACGACGCTCCACACCGTGCTCGGTGAGGTACTTGCCGGCCGGGGTGTCGGCCTTGATGGCACCGGCCGGGGAGATGTGGTCGGTGGTGACCGAGTCGCCGAGCTTCGCGAGCACGCGGGCGCCCGTGATGTCGGTGACCGGGGTGGTCTCCATCGTCATGCCCTCGAAGTACGGGGGCTTCCGGACGTAGGTGGACTCGGCGTCCCACTCGAAGGTGTTGCCGGTCGGGATGGACAGCGCCTGCCACTGGGCGTCGCCCGCGAAGACGTCCTGGTAGGACTTGTTGAACATGTCCTCGCCGATGGCGTTGGCGACGACGTCGTTGACCTCGGCCTCCGAGGGCCAGATGTCGGCCAGGTAGACGGGCTTGCCGTCCTGGTCGACGCCGAGGGCGTCCTTGGTGATGTCCACCTTCATGGAGCCCGCGATGGCGTACGCGACGACCAGCGGCGGGGAGGCCAGGTAGTTCATCTTGACGTCGGGGTTGATGCGACCCTCGAAGTTGCGGTTGCCCGAGAGCACCGAGGTCACGGCCAGGTCGTGCTCGTTGACGGCCTTGGAGACCTCCTCCGGCAGCGGGCCGGAGTTGCCGATGCAGGTGGTGCAGCCGTAGCCGACGAGGTTGAAGCCGACCTTGTCGAGGTACGGGGTGAGGCCCGCCTTGTCGAAGTAGTCGGTGACGACCTTCGAGCCCGGGGCGAGGGTGGTCTTGACCCACGGCTTGCGGGTCAGGCCCTTCTCGACGGCCTTCTTCGCGACGAGCGCGGCGGCGACCATCACGTACGGGTTCGACGTGTTGGTGCAGGAGGTGATCGCGGCGACGGTGACGGCGCCGTGGTCGATCGTGTAGGTGGAGCCGTCCGGGGCGGTCACCTGGACCGGGTTCGACGGGGCGCCACCGTTCGGGTGGTTCGCCGGGGCGTCGGAGGCCGGGAAGGACTCCAGCTCGGCCTCGTCGGCGGTGGTGACGTAGTTGAGGACGTCGGTCTTGAACTGCTCGGCGGCGTTCGCGAGGACGATGCGGTCCTGCGGGCGCTTCGGGCCGGCGATCGACGGGACGACCGTGGAGAGGTCGAGCTCCAGCTTCTCGGAGAAGTCGGGCTCGGCGGCCGGGTCGAGCCAGAGGCCCTGCTCCTTGGCGTACGCCTCGACGAGCGCGACCTGCTGCTCGGAGCGGCCGGTGAGCTTGAGGTAGTTCAGGGTCTCGCCGTCGATCGGGAAGACCGCGGCGGTGGAGCCGAACTCCGGCGACATGTTGCCGATGGTGGCGCGGTTCGCGAGGGAGGTGGCGGCGACGCCCTCACCGTAGAACTCGACGAACTTGCCGACGACACCGTGCTTGCGCAGCATCTCGGTGATGGTCAGCACCAGGTCGGTGGCGGTGGTGCCGGCGGGCAGCTCGCCGGTCAGCTTGAAGCCGACGACGCGCGGGATGAGCATGGAGACCGGCTGGCCGAGCATGGCGGCCTCGGCCTCGATGCCGCCGACGCCCCAGCCGAGCACACCGAGGCCGTTGACCATGGTGGTGTGCGAGTCGGTGCCGACGAGGGTGTCGGGGTACGCCTGGCCGTTGCGGACCATGACCGTACGGGCCAGGTGCTCGATGTTCACCTGGTGGACGATGCCGGTGCCCGGCGGGACGACCTTGAAGTCGTCGAACGCGGTCTGGCCCCAGCGCAGGAACTGGTAGCGCTCCTTGTTGCGGCCGTACTCCAGCTCGACGTTCTCGGCGAAGGCGGAGTTCGTGCCGAACTTGTCGGCGATGACGGAGTGGTCGATGACCATCTCGGCCGGGGAGAGCGGGTTGATCTTCGCCGGGTCGCCGCCGAGCGCCGCGACGGCCTCACGCATGGTGGCGAGGTCGACGACACAGGGGACACCGGTGAAGTCCTGCATGATCACGCGCGCCGGCGTGAACTGGATCTCCTGGCTCGGCTGGGCCTGCGAGTCCCAGTTGCCGAGGGCCCGGATGTGGTCGGCGGTGATGTTCGCGCCGTCCTCGGTGCGGAGCAGGTTCTCCAGGAGGACCTTCAGGCTGTAAGGGAGGCGCGCGGAGCCCTCGACCTTGTCCAGCTTGAAGATCTCGTACGACTCGTCGCCCACGCGCAGCGTGCTGCGGGCGTCGAAGCTGTTCGCCGACACGACAGTCTCCTTCATATATGTGCGCGTTCCACCACATCCTGCCGCCACGTACACGTCGTCGATCCGCTAAGGTAAGGCTAAGTTAGGTATCCCTTACCAGGGTGGCGGCAGCGGTGCGCCTCGGCAGATATCTCGATGTCGAGATAACTCTAGTACATCACCGCCGAACGGTCATGCCTGGCATGCCCCTGAGTCGGCGCAAGTCCGCCGCCACCAGGAGGGCGCGCACGCGATCCACGTCCGCGGGGTCCGCGGCCCCGCGCTTGGGCAGGACGACGTAGATGCGCATACGCCTGGGCATGAAGACGAACAGCTCGTCGGTCTCGATGTAGCGGGGGAACGCCTGCCAGTCGATGGTGCTGGTGAGACCGCCACCGGTGGTGGTCATCCCGTCGTCGCCGACGACGGTCGTACAGGTTCCGTAGTCCGCCATCCCCGAGTACTGCTCGCGCGCGACGCGCGCCAGGATCCGAGGGAGGATCACGCCCATGGCGACCAGCACGCAGGCGCCCACCACGGCCGACGCGGCGGGTGAGAAGCCCTTGCGCCACGCGTAGAAACACGCGAGCAGGAGGCCTGTGGCCGCCGGGATGAGCACGCCCGGGAGTCCGGACAGCGTCCCGAAAGAAAAGCGCCGGACGGCCGAACGGTAGTCGGCCTCGGTCGGCGTGTAGACGAAGGCGACGGCAGTGTCTCGCGCGGCCGCGTCCCGTATGTGATCCCCACCCGTATACATGGCGGCAGATCCTAGCCCCGGCCGACCGGGCCCCGCACGACGCGGTCCGGCGGGCGGGCCCCGTACGGACGCCGTCCGATTGCCGCGGCGGATCGCGCGGCCGACGATCGGATCATGTTCAGCGGCGCGCACGTGATTCTCTACACCCGGAACGCGGAGGCCGACCGGGCCTTCCTCAAGGACGTCGTCGGCTTCGAGTACGTGGACGCAGGGGGCGGCTGGCTCGTCTTCAAGCTGCCGCCCGCCGAGTTCGCGGTGCACCCGACGGAGGGCGAGCCGAAGCACGAGGTCTACCTGATGTGCGAGGACCTCACCCGTACGCTCACCGAGCTGGAGGACCGGGGCGCGGAGATCTCACGGGCCATCACCGAACAGGCCTGGGGGCTGCTCGCGGCGGTACGGCTGCCGAGCGGCACGGAGCTCCCCCTGTACGAACCCCGCCATCCCACCGCACTGGACCTCCCCGGCTAGACCAATCCGGTCATAGCGCCCCATACGTAACAGGGCATCACCCGAACGCACTACCCCAGTGATCGTCACATCTCATATCTGAGATACGTTGACGCCATGGCAGACGACTACCTCGTACGCATCGGCAAGCTCATCCGTGACGCCCGGCAGCACCGCGGCTGGACGCAGACGCAGCTGGCCGAAGCACTGGCCACGAGCCAGAGCGCCGTCAACCGGATCGAGCGCGGCAACCAGAACATCAGCCTTGAGATGATCGCCCGTATCGGCGAAGCCCTCGACAGCGAGATCGTCTCCCTCGGCTACGCCGGCCCCATGCACCTCCGGGTCGTCGGCCGCCGGCGCCTCTCCGGCGCCATCGACGTCAAGACCAGCAAGAACGCCTGCGTCGCGCTGCTCTGCGCCTCGCTCCTCAACAAGGGCCGCACCGTCCTGCGCCGCGTCGCCCGCATCGAGGAGGTCTTCCGGCTCCTGGAGGTCCTCAACTCCGTCGGCGTCCGCACCCGCTGGATCAACGAGGGCGTGGACCTGGAGATCGTGCCGCCGGCCGAGCTGGACATGGAGTCCATCGACGCCGAGGCCGCGATCCGCACCCGCTCGATCATCATGTTCCTCGGCCCGCTGCTGCACCGCATGGACCGCTTCAAGCTGCCGTACGCCGGCGGCTGCGACCTCGGTACGCGCACGATCGAGCCGCACATGATCGCGCTGCGCCGCTTCGGCCTGGAGGTCACGGCCACCGAGGGCATCTACCACGCCCAGGTCGAGCACTCGGTCTCCCCCGACCGCCCCATCGTCCTGACCGAACGCGGCGACACGGTGACGGAGAACGCCCTCCTCGCGGCCGCCCGCCACGACGGCGTCACCGTCATCCGCAACGCCTCCTCCAACTACATGGTCCAGGACCTCTGCTTCTTCCTGGAGGCCCTCGGCGTCCGGGTCGACGGCATCGGCACCACCACCCTGACCGTGCACGGCGTGCCGCAGATCGACGTGGACGTCGACTACTCCCCCTCCGAGGACCCGGTCGAGGCGATGAGCCTGCTGGCCGCGGCGGTCGTCACGGAGTCCGAGCTGACCATCCGCCGCGTCCCGATCGAGTTCATGGAGATCGAGCTCGCGGTCCTGGAGGAGATGGGCCTCGACCACGACCGCTCCGCCGAGTACGCCGCGGACAACGGCCGCACCCGCCTCGTCGACCTCACGGTCCGCCCCTCCAAGCTGGAGGCGCCGATCGACAAGATCCACCCGATGCCCTTCCCGGGCCTCAACATCGACAACGTCCCCTTCTTCGCGGCGATCGCGGCGACGGCCCAGGGCAAGACCCTCATCCACGACTGGGTCTACGACAACCGCGCCATCTACCTCACCGACCTCAACCGCCTCGGCGGCCGCCTCCAGCTCCTGGACCCCCACCGCGTCCTGGTCGAAGGCC
The DNA here is from genome assembly GCF_055602235.1 of Streptomyces sp. NPDC037410. NCBI lineage: Bacteria > Bacillati > Actinomycetota > Actinomycetes > Kitasatosporales > Streptomycetaceae > Streptomyces > Streptomyces sp. NPDC037410. Next base: position 177,879 of record NZ_JBVJWR010000011.1, read on the forward strand.
CCACCCGCTGGCGCGCCGCCGAGATGATGTGCCCGCCGGCCCTGCGCCCGGCCGTGGTCGTCCTCCTGGCGATGATGGCGGCGGAGGGCACCTCGGTCCTCCGGAACGTGTACGTCATCAACCGCGGCTACGAGGACCTCGCCGAGCGCCTGAACTCGATCGGCGCACAGATCGAGATCTTCCGGGACATCTAGGACCCCGATCCGGAGGAATCCGGAAGTGGCTGACGAACCCCCGTGCCCGGCGCGGGGGTTCTGTCTACGATCCCGGCGTGGACTCGTACGCGTATGCACCGCCGCCGCCTCCGTCGCCGCCCCGAGGGGCTGTTCGGCGGTGGTGGCAGCATCCGGGACTCGTCGTCGTCGCGCTGGTCGCGCTGCCGCCCGTCGGGATCGGGCTCGCGTGGCTGAGTCTCTGGGACCGGAAGCGGAAGATCCTCGCCAGCGTGCTCGCGGCGGTGTGGTTCGTGCTGCTCCTCCGCGGGGATCCGGCGGAGGAGGAGAAGGCGGGGCACAGCGATGCCCGGCCGCCCGCGGCGTCCGGCAGTGCATCCGTCAGTGCATCCGTCAGCGCCTCCGCCACGCCCTCGCCCACTCCCACCGGGCCTCCCGCGCTCGTGGGGAAGGGGCTCAAGGAGGCGCAGGCCGTCGCCTCCGCCGCCGGGTACTCCGTCGTGTCGCACGATGCCTCCGAGCAGGACGCCCGGCAGTGGGACGCGGGTGAGTGGAGCGTGTGCTTCCAGACCTCGGCGGGGCAGCGGGACGGTGGCCGGCCCGTGCTTGACCTCGGTGTGGTGCGGGACGGGGCGCCCTGCCCCGCCGCCGACGGGGACAGGATTCCCTGGCCGGCCATGCCCGCCGTCACCCGGGTGACCTTCGCGCGGGCCGGCGAGCTGTTGAAGCCCCTCGCGTTCAAGAAGGTCGTCGCGGAGAGCGCGTACTCCGATGTGGCGCTGCCCGGTGTCGCCGATCCGTGGAAGGTCTGCTTCCAGGACCCCGCTCCGGGCAAGGAGGTCGAGGATCCGCAGTACTCGACCGTGTATCTCAAGCTCGCTCCGCCCGATGCCGCCTGTCCCGCGCAGCCCTATGCCGAGTTGCGCCCGGATCCCGCGCCGACGCGGTAGCAGGACGGTCAGGCTCCCGGCATCACGCCGCCGCCCTTGAGGCGTTCGATGTCGGAGGGGCGGACCTGGATCACGAAGATGGCGACCAGGGCACCGACGACGGCGAAGATCGCCGCTGTGACGAAGCCCGCGGAGACGCCGGTGGCGAGGATCTGGTCGCTCCAGGGCGGTGGGAGCTGGCCGGTCTTGGCGAACTGGGCCTTCTCCAGCGGGCCGGCCTGGGACAGGAAGGCGGGTACCTGGGTGTCGGCCTCGTTGCGGCTGGCCGTGCCGAAGACGGTCACCAGGATCGAGAGGCCGAGCGAACCGCCCACCTGCTGCGTGGAGTTGAGCAGGCCGGACGCGGCCCCGGCCTCCTGCGGTTCGACGTTCGACAGCGCCATGATGGTCAGCGAGACGAACATCAGGCCCATGCCGAGACCGAAGACGAGGATCGGTCCGAGGATGCTGCCCGCATAGGTGGAGTCCACATCGGTGAGCGTCAGCCAGGACAGGCCGACCGCCGTGAGCAGCGAGCCCGTCACCATGAAGGGCTTCGGGCCGAACCTGGGCAGCAGGTTGGACGTGAAGCCCGCGCCGACCGCGATGATCGCGCTGACCGGCAGGAACGCGAGACCCGTCATCAGGGGGCTGAAGCCCAGCACCTGCTGCACGAACAGGGTGAGGAAGAAGAACATCCCGAAGATGGCCGCCGCCAGGCAGAGCATCATGACGTAGGTGCCCGAGCGGTTGCGGTCGGCGAACATGTGCAGGGGCGTGATGGGTTGCTGGGAGCGCCGTTCGATGAGGATGAACGTGAACAGGAGGACGATCGCGGCTCCGAACGAGGCGATCGTGTAGGGGTCGCTCCAGCCCTCCTGCGCGGCCCGGATGAATCCGTACACCAGCGCCACCATGCCGAGCGTCGCCGTCACCGCGCCGGCGAGGTCGAAGTGGCCGGGGTGCCGCTCGGACTCCTTGACGTGACGCGGCGTGAGGATCGCGATCACGATGGCGATCGGGACGTTGACGAAGAAGATCCAGCGCCAGTCGAGCCATTGGACGAGCATGCCTCCGGCCACCAGGCCGATCGCGCCGCCGCCGGCGGAGACGCCGGCGAAGACGCCGAAGGCCCGGTTGCGTTCCGGGCCTTCGTCGAACGTCGTGGTGATGAGGGAGAGCGAGGTCGGCGAGGCTATCGCGCCGCCGACGCCCTGGAGCGAGCGGGCCGCGAGGAGTTGCCACTCGCTCTGTGCGAGTCCGCAGAACAGAGAGGCGAGTCCGAAGAGCAGCACGCCGAAGATGAAGACACGTCTTCGGCCCAGGATGTCGCCGGCACGCCCGCCGAGGAGCAGCAGGCCGCCGAACGTCAGGGTGTAGGCGTTGACGACCCAGGACAGGCTGGTCGTGGAGAAGTCCAGCGCGCTCTGGATGTGCGGGAGCGCGATGTTCACGATCGTGATGTCGAGGACCACCATCAGCTGGCAGGACGCGATCACGAACAGGGCGATGCCCTTGCCGTCGCCGCCGCGCTTCGGCGCCGCGGTCTGTGCCGGTGTCGTCGGCTTGGGAGTACTCATTTGGCGCCTCGGGCCTCGCCTGGTGAGTGAGCCGTGGGCCGGTCAGTCCACGTTTCGACACTAAGCCCGGCCCGGGCGGTCGACCAGTTGATCAAGAGTGCGCGGAGAGGAACGGTCAGACAGGCCCTACTCCAGGACAGCGAAGCCGTCGAGCTCCACCAGGGCCTGTTCGTCCCAGAGGCGTACGACTCCGATGACGGCCATCGCGGGGTAGTCACGGCCCGCCAACCGGCGCCAGATCCGGCCCAGTTCGTGCGCCCGGTCGCGGTAGCCGGGGACGTCGGTGGTGTAGACGGTGATGCGGGCGAGGTCGGCGGGGGTGCCGCCGGCGTGCCGCAGGGCGGTGAGCAGATTGCCGAGGGCGGTGGCGAACTGCTCGGTGAGGTCCTCCCCCACGACCTTGCCCTCGGTGTCGAGCGCGGTCTGTCCGGCGAGGAAGACGAGCCGGGTCCCGGTCGCGGTGACCGCGTGGGAGAAGCCGGTGGGCGGGGAGAGTTCGGCGGGGTTGTGGCGGTGCAGGCTCATGGGGTCGTCGTCTCCTCGGTCGTTTTCTCCGTCGTCTTCTCGGCCGTCTTCTCCTCGGTGGGCTTCTCCTCGGTGGGCTTCGTGGGAGGCACCTTCGCGTACAGCTCCTTCGCGATGATCGTGCGCTGCACCTCCGTCGCGCCCTCGTAGATCCGGGGCGCGCGGACCTCCCGGTAGAGGTGCTCCAGGAGGTGGCCGCGCTGGAGGGCGAGGGCGCCGTGCAGCTGGACGGCGGCGTCGACGACGTACTGGGCGGTCTCGGTGGCGAGGAGCTTGGCCATGGCGGAGCGCCGGGGGACGTCCGGGTCGCCCTCGTCGTACGCGACGGCGGCCGCGTACACGAGGAGGCGGGCGGCCTCGGTGCGGGTGGCCATCTCGGCGACGCGGTGCGAGACGGCCTGGAGGTCGGCGAGGACGCCCCCGAAGGCGGGGCGGGCGGCGGTGTGGGCGAGGGCCGCGTCGAGGGCGGCCTGCGCCATCCCGACGGCGAAGGCGCCGACGCTGGGCCGGAAGAGGTTGAGGGTGTTCATGGCGACGCGGAAGCCCTTGTCCGGTGCGCCGAGGAGGTCCTCGGGGCCGACGGGGACGCCGTCGAAGGTGAGGGTGCCGAGGGCGTGCGGGGCGAGCATGTCGAGCGGTTCCCCGCCGAGGCCCGGGCGGTCCGCGGGGACGAGGAAGGCGGTGACGCCGCGGGCCCCGGCGCCGCGGGTGGTGCGGGCGAAGACGGTGGCGAAGTCGGCCTCGGGGGCGTTGGAGATCCAGCGCTTCTCGCCGTGCAGCCGCCAGCCGCCGCGCCCGTCCGGGACGGCGTCGAGGGCGAGGGCGGCGGCGTCGGAGCCGGCGTCCGGCTCGGAGAGGGCGAAGGCGGCGACGGCGCGTCCCGCGGTGGCCTCGGGGAGCCAGCGGGCGCGCTGGGCGGGGGTGCCGAAGGCGGCGACGGGGTGGGTGCCGAGGCCCTGGAGGGCGAGGGCGGTCTCGGCCTCGGTGCACGTCCGGGCGAGGGATTCACGCAGGAGGCAGAGGTCGAGGGCGCCGGCCTCGAAGAGGCGGGCGAGCAGGCCGAGCTCGCCGAGGGCGGCGACTAGGGGGCGGTTCACCCGGCCGGGTTCGCCCTGGTCGGCGAGGGGCTTCAGGCGTTCGGCGGCGAGCGTGCTGAGCTCCGCACACCAGGTGGTCTGTGCCGGATCGAGCGAGAATGCGGGCATGTGGGCCCTCTCTGACGCCCTCCGGCGCCCGTGTGGCGGCGCCGCGCGGCGCCGCCGTCCCTGCGCCGTCCGGTGCCGTGGTTCCGACGCCGCCCGGCGCTCTCCTCCGGGGGCCCTCCAGGGGCCCGGCCCCGACTCCTTCCCGCGCCTTCGTGCCGGCGCCCTCCGGTGCCTTCCTCCCGACGCCGTCCGGCGTCGGGACCCGGGCGGCGTCCCGCGCCCTCGTCCGTACGCCGTCCGACGCCCTGGCCCGGACACCGTCCGACGCCCCGGTCCGGGCGGCGTCCAGCGCCCCGGTCCCGACGCCGTCCAGCGCCCCGGTCCCGACGCCGTCCGACGCCCCGGTCCGGGCGGCGTCCGGCGCCCTGGTCCGGGCGCCGTCCGGCGCCTTCGTCCCCGGGCCTCGCGGCAGCTCTGTCGCGAACCGTTGACTGTCGTCACCAACACGATACGCTCGTGGAGCGATGGACGACCCCACCACGACAGGGGGACGGACTCATGGAGCTGACACCCACGGCCCACCTCGACACGTTCGCCCGGGACCGGCTGCCCCCGCCCGACCACTGGCCCCGGCTCGTCTTCGACCTTCCCGAGCTCCGCTACCCCGACCGGCTCAACTGCGGCACGGAGCTCCTCGACCGCACGGTGGAGCGTTTCGGCGCCGACCGGCCCGCGTTCCACGACGGCGAGGGCGGGGTCTGGAGCTACGGGGAGCTCCACGAGCGGGTGGACCGCATCGCGCACGTCCTCACCACCGACCTGCGGGTGCAGCCCGGCAACCGGGTCCTCCTGCGCGGCCCCACCACCCCCTGGCTCGCCGCCTGCTGGCTCGCCGTGATGAAGGCCGGCGGGGTCGCCGTCACCGTCCTGGCCCAGCAGCGCGCCCCCGAACTGGCCGTGATGGCCGAAGCCGCCCGGTGCAGCCACGCGCTCTGCGACGACCGCGTGCTCGACGAGCTGCTCGCGGCCCGGATACCCGGGCTCCGGGTCACCCCCTTCGGCGGGGACGGCCCGGACGACCTGCTGAGCCTCGCCGGCCGGCACGCGGAGCCGTACGAGGCGGTGGCGACCGCCGCCGACGACGTCGCCCTGATCGCCTTCACCTCCGGCACGACCGGGCAGCCCAAGGGCTGCGTCCACTTCCACCGGGACGTCCTGGCCGTCGCCGACACCTTCTCCGCGCACGTCCTGCGCCCGCTGCCCGACGACGTCTTCGCCGGCTCGCCGCCGCTCGCCTTCACCTTCGGCCTCGGCGGGCTCGTCGTCTTCCCCCTGCGGGCCGGGGCGAGCGCGGTCCTCCTCGAACAGGCCGGACCCAAGCAACTGCTCGCGGCGATCGAGCGGCACCGGGTGTCGGTGCTGTTCACCGCCCCGACGGCCTACCGGGTCATGCTCGACGAGCTGACCCTGGGCACCGCCCCGGAGGTCGCCTCGCTGCGCCGCTGCGTCTCGGCCGGCGAGAACCTGCCGGAGGCCACCTGGACGGCCTGGTACGCCAGGACCGGGCTCCGACTGATCAACGGCATCGGGGCCACGGAACTGCTGCACATCTTCATCTCCGCCGCCGACGGCGACATACGCCCCGGCAGGACCGGCCGCCCGGTACCCGGCTGGCAGGCCAGGATCGTCGACCGCGACGGCAACGGCGTCCCGGACGGCGAGGAGGGGCTGCTCGCGGTGCGCGGCCCGGTGGGCTGCCGCTATCTGGCCGACCCCCGCCAGCAGGAGTACGTGCGGAACGGCTGGAACGTCACGGGCGACACGTACGTCCGCGAACCCGACGGCTGGTTCCGCTACGTCTCACGGGCCGACGACATGATCATCTCGGCCGGCTACAACATCGCGGGACCCCAGGTCGAGGAGGTGCTCCTCGACCACCCCGACGTCGTGGAGACGGCCGTGGTGGGCCGCCCGGACGAGCTGCGCGGCCAGGTCGTCGTGGCGTACACGGTGGTACGGGACGGGGTGCCGCGCGATTCGGGCACCGCCGCCGCGCTGCGGGCCTTCGTCCGCGCCCGCATCGCCCCGTACAAATCACCAAGGGAGATCGTCTTCCTCGACGCGCTGCCGCGCACGGCGACGGGCAAGCTCCAGCGCTTCCTGCTCAGGGACCCGGTATGACCGATGGGCTTTAAAGTGATCACGTGGCCGAGCAGCACACCCCCCGATCCCTGATCGTCTCCTTCTACGGCGCGTACGGCCGTGCGCCCGACGAGTCGCCGGTGCCCGTGGCGGCGCTCATCCGGCTGCTCGGCGCGCTCGGCGTCGACGCGCCCTCCGTGCGTTCCTCGGTGTCGCGGCTCAAGCGGCGCGGGCTGCTGCTGCCGGGCCGGACGGCGGACGGCGCCGCCGGGTACGCCCTCTCGGAGGACGCCCGGCGGCTCCTCGACGACGGCGACCGCCGGATCTACGCCCGTACGGAGCCGAAGCTGTCCGAGGGCTGGGTCCTGGCCGTCTTCTCGGTGCCCGAGGCCGAGCGGCACAAGCGGCACCTGCTGCGCTCCCGGCTCGCCCGCCTCGGCTTCGGCTCGGCCGCGCCCGGCGTCTGGATCGCGCCCGCCCGGCTGTACGAGGAGACCCGGAACGCCCTGGAGCGCCTGGAGCTCTCCCCGTACGTGGACCTCTTCCGCGGCGACCACCTGGGGTACACGGCGACGGCCGAGGCGGTGGCCCGCTGGTGGGACCTGCCGGCGATCGCCGGACTCCACGAGGAGTTCCTGGCGGCCCACGAGCCGGTCCTGCGGGCCTGGCGGTCGGCCCCGGCGGGCGCCGAGGACGCCTACCGGGACTACCTCCTCGCCCTGGACTCCTGGCGCCGGCTGCCCTACGCGGACCCGGTGCTCCCGGCGGAGCTCCTGCCGGACGACTGGCCGGGCCGCCGCTCGGCGGAGGTCTTCACGGCCCTGCACGAACTGCTGCGGGACCGGGGCGCGGAGTACGTCGGCCCGTTCCTCTCCGGGGAGTAGCTACTTCCGTACGGCCAGGGCCCGCAGCAGGCAGGCGAGCCCGACCGTGCCGAGGACCGCGGCGGACCAGGTTCCACGCCACCCACGGGGTCTCGAAGGCGGCGCGGGCGGCGGCGGGGTCCTTCGTCGCCGCGAGGGCGTCGTTGAGCGGGACGCTCGCCGCCGAGGTGACGACCAGGACCGCGAGGCCGAGGACGAACGCGGCGAGCGTCCAGACCCGGGCCCGGCCGGCGCGGTGCTGCCAGGCCGCGACCGCCGTGAGGACCGGCACCCCGAAGAACGGGGTGAAGAACACCGGGTTCCGGATCACGTCGTTGATGTTCCGCATCACCTCCACGTAGACCCGGTCGTCGCTGCGCGCCAGCGCGGGCATCACCGAGCAGACGTACGCGAACCACACCCCCGCGAGCAGTCCGGTCGCCACCGTCGCCGCGCCGAGGACCGCCCCGGCACCCTTCCCGCCCCTGTTTTCTGTCATGCCCCCATTCAAGGGCGGGAGTGGTGCGCGGACCATGGCCCCGCGTCGCACGCGCATACGCGAGCGTCCAGGGTCCTCACTCGCGGCGGCCGGTCGGCGGGCGGCGGCTGCCCGCGCGGTACGGGGCGGGCCAGGGGGCGGCCGGGCCCTGGTACTCCTGCTCGGCCGCGGCGTGCAGGGTCCAGTGCGGGTCGTAGAGGTGGGGGCGGGCGAGGGCGCAGAGGTCGGCGCGGCCCGCGAGGAGCAGGGAGTTGACGTCGTCCCAGGAGGAGATCGCGCCGACCGCGATGACCGGGACGCCGAGCTCGTTGCGGATGCGGTCGGCGTAGGGCGTCTGGTACGAGCGGCCGTAGGCGGGTTCCTCGTCGGGGACGACCTGGCCGGTGGAGACGTCGATGGCGTCGGCGCCGTGGTCCGCGAAGGCGCGGGCGATCGTGACGGCGTCCGCGGCGGTCGTGCCGCCCTCGGCCCAGTCGGTGGCGGAGACGCGGACGGTCATGGGCCGGTCGGCCGGCCAGGCCTCCCGTACCGCGTCGAAGACCTCCAGGGGGTAGCGCAGCCGGGCCGTGAGGTCGCCGCCGTAGGCGTCGGTGCGGTGGTTGGTGAGCGGGGAGAGGAAGGAGGAGAGGAGGTAGCCGTGGGCGCAGTGCAGTTCGAGCAGGTCGAAGCCGCTGCGGGCGGCGCGGCGGCCGGCGGCGGCGAACTGCTCGCGGACGGCGGTGAGTCCGGCGCGGTCGAGGGCGGCCGGGGTCTGGTTGACGCCGCTGCGGTACGGGAGGGGCGAGGGGGCGACGAGGGGCCAGTTGCCTTCGGGGAGGGGCTGGTCGATGCCCTCCCACATGCGGCGCGTCGAGCCCTTGCGGCCCGAGTGGCCGAGCTGGACGCCGAACGCGGTGCCGGGCGACTGCGCGTGGACGAAGTCGGCTATGCGGGACCAGGCCTCGGCCTGTCCGTCGGACCAGAGGCCGGTGCAGCCGGGGGTGATGCGGCCCTCGGGGCTCACGCAGACCATCTCGGTCATGACGAGTCCGGCGCCGCCGAGGGCCCGGGAGCCGAGGTGGACGAGGTGGAAGTCGCCGGGGACGCCGTCCTCGGCGACGTACAGGTCCATGGGTGAGACGACGACCCTGTTGCGGAGGGTCAGGCCGCGCAGCCGGAACGGGGTGAACATGGGCGGGGTGCCGGGCGGGCAGCCGAAGTCCGCCTCGACGGCGGCGGTGAAGGCCGGGTCGCGCAGCCGCAGGTTGGCGTGGGTGACGCGGCGGCTGCGGGTGAGCAGGTCGAAGGCGAACCGGCGGGGCGGCCGGTCGACGTGCCCGGCGAGCTCCTCGAACCAGCGCAGGCTGGCGCCGGCCGCGCGCTGGGTGGACTCGACGACGGGACGGCGCTCCGTCTCGTACGCGGTGAGGGCCTCGTCCAGCGTGGGGTGGGCTCCGACGGCGGCGGCGAGGGCGACGGCGTCCTCGACGGCCAGTTTGGTGCCGGAGCCGATGGAGAAGTGCGCGGTGTGCGCGGCGTCGCCGATGAGCACGGTGTTGCCGTACGACCAGCGGGCGTTGGCGACGGTACGGAACGCGGTCCACGTGGAGTTGTTCGCGCGGAGCTCCCGGCCGCCGAGCGCCTCGGCGAAGATCTTGGCGCAGCGGGCGGTGGACTCGGCCTCGTCGAGCTCGTGGAAGCCGGCGGCCCGCCAGACCTCCTCGCGCATCTCGACGATGACGGTGGAGGAGTCGGTGGAGTAGGGGTAGGCGTGGAGCTGCATGACGCCGTACTCGGTCTCGGCGATCTCGAAGCGGAAGGCCTCGAAGGGGAAGTCGGCGGCGAGCCAGATGTAGCGGCAGCGGTGGGTGGTGATCCGGGGGCGGAAGTGCGCGGCGTGGGCCTCGCGGGTGTGGCTGTGGACGCCGTCGGCGGCGATCACCAGGTCGTGGCTGGCGGCGAGGACGGCGGCGGGCGGGGCCTCGGTGCGGAACCGGAGCCGTACGCCGAGGTCGGCGCAGCGGGCGTGCAGGAGCTCCAGGAGCCGGCGGCGGCCGAGGGCGGCGAAGCCGTGGCCGGTGGAGGTGGTGCGGTGGCCCCGGTGGACGACGTCGATGTCGTCCCAGCGGACGAGCTCGCGGCGCAGCGCCTCGTACACGACGGGGTCGGCGTCCCGGATGCCGCCGAGGGTCTCGTCGGAGAGGACGACCCCGAACCCGAAGGTGTCGGAGGGCGCGTTCCGCTCCCAGACCGTGACCTCACGGACCGGGTCCTGGCGCTTGAGCAGCGCGGCGGCGTAGAGCCCGCCGGGGCCACCGCCCACGACGGCGATACGGGCGGGGCGGGGGGCGAGCACGGGGCCGGGGCGGTGGTCAGGGTCAGGACCCGGGCCGGGGGCGGCGGTGGTCCGGGGGTCCGGGTGCGGGCCGGTGGCTCGTCCGGGGGGCCGGGGCGGGTCTGCCGCGTCCCCCGGGCCCCGGCCCGGCGGCGTCAGCATCCTCGCCACTTCGGGGGGCGTTTCTCGGTGAAGGCGGCATGGAACTCGGCGTAGTCCTCGCCGTTCATCAGGAGCGCCTGCGTCGCCGCGTCCATTTCGACGGCCGCGGCCAGCGGCATGTCCAGCTCGGCGGTGAGCAGCGCCTTCGTCTGGGCGAGGGCGAGGGCCGGGCCGTCCGCGAGGCGGCGGGCGAGGGCGGCGGCCCGCTCCCCCGCCGCGCCCTCCTCGGTGAGCTCGCTGAGGAGGCCGATGCGCTCGGCCTCGGCCGCGTGGACGGGCTCGCCCAGCATGAGGAGGCGGGTGGCGTGGCCGAGTCCGACGACCCGGGGCAGCAGATAGGCGGCGCCCATGTCGCCGCCGGAGAGCCCGACCCGGGTGAAGAGGAACGAGAAGCGGGTGGTCGGGTCGGCGATCCGGAAGTCGGCGGCGAGGGCGAGGACGGCCCCGGCCCCGGCGGCGACGCCGTGGAGGGCGGCGACGACGGGGAAGGGGCATTCGCGGATCGCGCGGACGACCTGGCCGGTCATCCGGTTGAAGTCGAGGAGCCGGGCGGTGTCGAGGGCGAGGGTGGCGCCGATGATCTCGTCGACGTCGCCGCCCGAGCAGAAGCCGCGGCCCTCGCCGCCGAGGACGAGGGCGCGGACGGCGCGCTCGCGGGAGAGTTCGGCGAGCAGGTCGCGCAGGTCGGCGTAGGCGCCGAAGGTGAGCGCGTTGAGTTTCGCGGGACGGGCGAGGGTGACGGTCGCGACGCCCTGGTCGATGTCGAGGCGCAGGTGCTGCCAGTGGGCCGTGCGGGGCGTGGAGCCGGTAAAGGGGCTCATCCGAGGGGCCTCCTTCCTCCGCAGGGAGGGTATCACCGTACTGTGACTGTCGTCACGAGTGCGCGATAAGGCCGATAAGGACGGTGTGAATCCGGACCTCCCAAGGTCCCGGACGATCGCCGACCGAGGTCCCTGCCGCGAGGGTGGGGGTGCCCTGGGAAACGGATTTTGCACCTCGTAAGGTTGAAACCAGGACGTCTTGGGTTCCCCCACCCCGCCCCACTCGTCCCGCCCCACCTCCCGGTGAAGCGCCCACTCCTCGGTGAAGGGAGCCTGCCGCACATGCCCGAAGCCACCACCGGACCCGCCACCGCCTGGCGCGTCCGTCTGCCCCACACCACGGCCGCCGTGCCGATCGCCCGCACCCTGGTCCGCAACGCGCTCACCGACCTCACCTCCGGGGCCGGGTGCCGCCCCGACTGCGACACGGCGGAGCTCCTCACCGCCGAGCTCGTCGCCAACGCCGTCGAGCACACCGCCGGCGCCGGCCCCATCGAGCTGGTCGTCGCACTCCTCTCGGCGCCCGGCGGCTGTCAGATCGAGGTCCACGACTCCCAGCCCGCCCGCCCCGGCGAGCTCGTCTGCCCCGACCCCGAGACCGGGGTCGACCCCTGGCAGGAGCACGGCCGTGGCCTCCTCCTGATGCGGGCGCTCAGCAGCGACTGCGGCCACCGCCCCACCGCGCAGGGCAAGGCGGTCTGGTTCACCCTCCCCGGGATACCGGAACAGCGGCGTCGACGGGCGGACTGACGAGCCACGGCCCCCGCGGAGCCGTGGGGGCTACGCGGGGGCCGTGAGGGGTACGCGGGGGCGCGGGGGCTACGAAGGGGCCGTGCGGGGTACGCGGGGCTGCGGGGCCCGCGAGAGGGCGCGGGAGCCCCAGGTCCTCCGCGGGGCGGGCCCACAGGGGGGCGCGGGGAACTACTCCCCCGCCGGGGCGCCCAGCGTCGCGACCATGACCGCCTTGATCGTGTGCATCCGGTTCTCGGCCTCGTCGAAGACCACCGAGTGCGCCGACTCGAAGACCTCGTCCGAGACCTCCAGCTCGGTCAGGCCGTGGCGGGCGTGGATGTCCCGGCCGACGGCCGTGCCCAGGTCGTGGAAGGCGGGCAGACAGTGCAGGAACTTGACGTCCGGGTTCCCGGTGGCGCGCAGCACGTCCATCGTCACGGAGTACGGGGAGAGCACGGCGATCCGCTCGTCCCAGACCTCCTTGGGCTCGCCCATGGACACCCAGACGTCGGTGACGACGAAGTCCGCGCCGGCCACGCCCTGCGGCACGTCCTCGGTGAGCGTGATCGTGGCGCCGCTCGCCTCGGCGAGCTTGCGGGCCGCGGCGACGACCTCCTCGCCCGGCCAGTACGCCTCGGGGGCGACGATCCGGACGTCCATGCCGAGCAGGGCGCCGGTGACGAGGTAGGAGTTGCCCATGTTGAAGCGGGCGTCGCCGAGGTACGCGAAGGCGATCCCGTCGACCGGCTTGTCCACGTGCTCGGTCATGGTGAGCACGTCGGCCAGCATCTGGGTGGGGTGCCAGTCGTCGGTGAGGCCGTTGAAGACGGGTACGCCCGCGAAGGCGGCGAGCTCCTCGACCGCCGCCTGGCTGTCCCCGCGGTACTCGATGCCGTCGAACATCCGGCCGAGGACACGCGCGGTGTCCTTGACCGACTCCTTGTGGCCGATCTGGGAGCCCGAGGGGTCGAGGTAGGTGGTGGAGGCGCCCTGGTCGGCGGCGGCGACCTCGAAGGCACAGCGGGTGCGGGTCGAGGTCTTCTCGAAGATCAGCGCGATGTTCCTGCCGCGCAGCCGCTGCACCTCGGTGCCCGCCTTCTTGGCGGCCTTGAGCTCGGCGGCGAGCGCGATCAGGCCGCGGAACTCCTCGGCGGTGAAGTCCAGCTCCTTGAGGAAGTGGCGGCCGATGAGGTCTGTGGCCATGGGACGCGCTCCTGTGGGTACGGGTCGGGAGGACGGCGGTCGGGACTCCTGGAAGTGTATACGCACATCAACATTTCTATACAGCCCCCTCCCCTGCCGTGCCGCGTTCAGGCGGCTTCCCGCTCCACCGGGCAGCTCATGCAGCGCGGACCGCCCCTCCCCCGGCCCAGCTCGCTGCCGGGGATCTCGATCACCTCGATGCCCTGCTTGCGCAGATGCGTGTTCGTCGTGACGTTCCGCTCGTACGCGACGACCACCCCCGGCTCCACGGCCAGCACGTTGCACCCGTCGTCCCACTGCTCGCGCTCCGCCGCGTGCACGTCCTGGGTCGCCGTGAGCACCCGGATGTCCTGGAGCCCCAGAGCCGCCGCGATGGCGCTGTGCATCTGCTCCGGCGGATGGTCGGTGACCCGGAGGGACTGCCCCGCGTCGCCCGGTTCGATCGTGTACGAGCGGAGCATGCCGAGCCCCGCGTACTGCGTGAACGTGTCCTGGTCGACCATCGTCATCACCGTGTCCAGGTGCATGAACGCCCGCCGCTTCGGCATGTCGAGCGCGATGAGCGTGCGCGCCGAACGGGACGCGAACATCCTCCGCGCCAGCATCTCCACCGCCTGAGGCGTGGTCCGCTCGCTCATCCCGATCAGCACGGCGCCGTTCCCGATGACGAGGACGTCGCCGCCCTCGATCGTCGACGGATAGTCCGTCTGCCCCTCCGACCAGTGGTGGAAGGAACCCGCCTCCGGGCCCGTGAACAGCGGATGGTGCTTGTAGATCGCCTCGAAGTGCACCGTCTCGCGCTGCCGGGCCGGCCAGCGCATGGCGTTGATGGACACGCCGTCGTAGATCCAGGCCGAGGTGTCCCGGGTGAAGAGGTGGTTCGGCAGCGGGCCGAGGACGAAGTCGTCCAGGTCCAGGGCGTGGAAACGGACCGAGGTCGGCTCCCGGTGCACCGCCAGGAACTCCCGCTTCGTCATGCCGCCGACGAGCGCGTCGACGAGCGCGGTGGCGTCCAGCGAGTCGAAGGCCTCGCGGAGGTGGTCCGCGGCGAGCGGCCCGTACTCCTTCTCGTCGAAGACCCGGTCGAGGACCAGCGCGCGGGCCGCCGGGACCTCCAGGGCCTCGCGCAGCAGGTCCCCGAAGAGGTGCACCTCCACGCCCCGGTCCCGCAGCACGTCCGCGAAGCCGTCGTGCTCCTGCCGGGCCCGGCGCACCCACAGCACGTCGTCGAAGAGGAGGGCGTCCTTGTTGGACGGGGTGAGCCGCTTCAGCTCCAGATCGGGCCGGTGCAGGATGACGCGGCGCAGGCGCCCGGTCTCGGAATCGACATGGAATCCCATGCGCCCATCCTGACGGAGCCGGGCTCGCCCGGCCCGCCTTTCGACGTGGGTCACCCGCCCCACTTGGCCAGGCCGATCAGGATGATCGCGACCACCAGGCCGCCGATCAGGAGCGCGGCGCGGCGCAGGAAGCGTCGGGTGTAGCCGTTGCCGAGGTCGTCCGGACGCTCCGGTTCCGGTGCGGAGCTCGGACGGGGCGCGGTGCGCGGCAGGCCGTACGCCTCCTTCAGGAGCGTCAGCCAGACGGCGTCCGGGAGACCGGGACTCTCTCCGTCGACGATCAGCCAGAACGCCTCCCGGGCGGACGGCTCCGGGCTCGTACGGAGCCGCGCGAGCAGCTCCGCGACGGTGCCGACCGGGGCGCCGCCGCCGGCGAGCAGCGGGCGGACGGCCCAGTGGTGCAGCTCGGCGGCGTTGGCCGCGCGCTGCTCCGGCGCCGGCTCGGACGGGTCGTCCCGCGCGGTGGGCGGCGGGACCGCCCACAGCCCCCTGTCGATGGCCACCTCGCAGAGCTCCCGGCGCATCGGATGGCCCCAGGACGGCCGGCGCCGGGCGACCTCCCGGAGCAGCACGGTGACGACGGCGTACGCCTGGGGCCGGCGCAACGCCGCGAGCAGCTCCCGGCTGCCGGCCCGCACGACGAGCTCCCGCGCCTCCTCCACACTGCGCACGGTCGGCAGCTTGTGCACGAGCGAGGTCTCGACCTCCCGCCCCTGCCTCCGCCGCCGCACCCCCTTACCGGGCCGGGTCCACTGCGACCCGACGGCCGGCAGATCGGGCCGGGGGTGGGCGACGGCACCCCCGTGCGCCACGTCGGCGGGCCACCGGGCGGTCGGGACGTCGGGGGCGGGCGGGGAGTCGGGTACGGGAGGGGAGTCGGGTACGGGAGCGGGGGGAGTCACGGGCGGCGGCGGGGTCACCGGGGCGGACGCGGGCTCGCGGGCGTAGGCGGGCTCGGGCTCGCGGGCCTGGGCGGGCGCGGGGTCACGGACGTAGGCGGGCGCGGACGCGGACGCGGGCTCGCGGGCCTGGGCGGGCGCGGGTCGGTCCGGATCCGGACCTGCCGGTCCTGAGGCATCGGACCACGGCCCCGGGGAGACCGGGTACGACGAGCGCGCGGAGTCGGGCCGCACGGCACCGGACGGCTCGGGACGTTGAGGCTCCGGGGTGGCGGGGTACCGGGAGTCCGGGGTGGCGGGTTGCCGGGAGTCCGAGGCGCCGGGGTGGCGGGAGTCCGGGGTCCCGGGGGTCCGGGGGTCCGAGGTGCCGGGGGTCCGGGGGTCCGGGTTTCCGGGGTGCCGGGGGCTGGGGCTGTCCTGCTCCCGAGGGTCCGGCGCGGACCGGCCCCTCGGGGCGGAGGTGGTCTCGTCCCAAGGGCCAGGGGCTTCCGGTGCGGAGTGGGCGCCGGGCCGCGGCGTGGGCCTGTCTTCCTCGTCCCACGCGGCCGGCGTGCCCCGGTCGGCCTCGTTCCGGGGGTCGGGGGGGGGCCCCCCCCCCCCCCCCCCCCCCCCCCCCCCCCCCCCCCCGCGGGGGGGCAAAGGGGGGGGGGCCATCGCGTCTCGGCGGTTGGTGGGTTGGGTGGACGCTTCCCAGGAGGGGGGAACAAAGAGGGTGGCGGCGGTGCGGAGGGCTCTGCCGACCACGCGGTCGCGGCCCTTCGCCTCCAGCTCCCACAGGTGGTGGCGGACGAGCCGGGCCGCGACCTCCTCCGCCCGGTCGCCGCACCGCTCGCGCGGGTCGACGCGGCGCCGTTCGGTGTTGCGGCTCGCCGCCCCGGACCAGCGGCCGACGAACGCGAAGCGGAGCACCGGCAGTTCGACCGTGTCGTGGGTGGCGAAGGTCCACGGGCGTTTGGTGAGCGCGCCGAGCATGCTGTGCAGCCCCCACAGCACGGGGCACGCGGTGTCGCCCCGTTCGTCGAGGACGGTGAACAGGGCGTCGGGGTGCCGCAGGAACTCCGCGAGCGTGCCGACGAGTTCGTCGACGGCGTACGGAAGCAGCCGGTCGAGCTCCAGCAGGCCCCGGCGGCTCGCGGCGGGGACGAGGACCTCCGCCGGGACCACCGGCAGCCGCCCCCGCGCCCGGGTCGCGTTCGCGGCGGTGGCGCCGTCCCAGTCCCAGCGGTGGAGCCCGAGGCAGACGGCGGGGCTGAGGAGGGCGGGCGCACCGACGAGGGCGTGGCAGAGCACGGACGTACGGCCGTCGGCGTCCATGAAGGGCGTGCGCCGGACGAGCATCACGTAGTCGCGCCGCCGCAGCCGGATCAGGGCCGGTCGGGTCTCGTCCCCGGCGGCCCGCAGGACGGGGCCGGAGACCTGGAAGAGGTTCTCGGTCTCGTCGCGGGCCCCGGACCAGGCGACGGGCCCGAACCCGGTGTTGCCGCTGAGGTTCTCGCTGTCCCAGCGGAAGACGATCTGGTCGAGCTCGTTCTCCGTCCGCGTCATCGGACGATCCCCTCCGTAGGTTCCGCCCCGGGCAGCAGCCCGCAGTGGGCGAAGAGCGACAGCAGCGGCGCGAGGACCCGGCGCGGCCGGGCCCCGTGCGGGAATCGGTCGCCGCGCGCCTGCCCGCCGGTCGCGGCGACGAAGTGCAGGGTGCAGTCGGCGCAGTCGTCGAAGGGCTTGAGCCAGGCGGCACTGGCGTGGTGGGCGAGGAACGCGTACGCGTCCCGGCTCTCCGCCCGGAGCGCCTCGGGGTCGTGGCGGCCGGGCAGGGCCCGGCCGAGCCAGCGGTCGACGACCGGTTCGAAGCGGACGAGGTCGCTCTTGTTGACGGCGAGCGCGGCGGGCGCGGCGACGAGGCCGCCGCGCTGCCGGGGAATGCGGTTGAGGACGGTGGTGAAGGCCTCGTCGCCGAGGTCGCGCCGCCGCAGCCCGCTCTGTTCGCGCACCGGGTCGAGGCCGGGCAGCCGGAGGGCGCGCAGCGGGTCGAGGACGAAGATGAAGGCGTCGACGCCCATGAGGAAGCGGCCGACCTCCCCGTCCTGGGCGAGGTCCTCGCCCGCGAGGTCGAAGAAGACGACGGGGCGGGGCGGGGCGGCGCCCGCCGAGACGAGCAGGCCGTCGGCGAAGCGCGCGAAGGTCTGCTGCCCGGTCCGGCCCAGCTGCTGGCCCTCTTTGAGTCTCTGGACCCGTTCGCGCACGAACGTGCGGTGCGCTTCGGGGTTGAGGGGCCTGCATTTGAGTCCGTACGGTTCGAGGCCGCCGAGTTCGACCTCGCCGAGCATGGCGGCGAGGAGGTGGGTCTTGCCGACGGAGGAGCTGCCGACGAGGGCGACGGAGAGCGGTTCGCCGTTGGTGAGGTAGGGGACGGGGAGTTCGTGCTCCTCGTCGCCGTCCGCGGTGTGCGGGCACAGGTGGTAGGCCTTGCGCAGGGCGTCCGCGACGTGGCCGGGGCGGCGTTCGGCGCTGAGGTCGAGCGGGATCCGGTTGCCCTTGGCGTCGATGGTGACGAGCAGCCGTTCGTCGTACTCGACGGGGAGCAGGCAGTGCGGGCACATGCGGCTGCGCGACGCCGGGGACGCCGCCGGCTCGGGCGGCACGGCGGGGGCCGCGGGCCGGAAGGAGTCGCCGCCGCCGAAGATCCGGTCCCGGAGGGAGGGGCGCGAGCGCGGGGACGGCGGGGGCGGTTCCTCCGCCTCCACGGGGAGCGGGACGCCGCCCGCGGCCGCGCGCTTCCTGGCGATCTGCCGGTCGTACTCGGTACGCCACCGGTCGAGCGGGTCCGCCGTCCCGGTGCCGGAGGCGAGCGGGTCGGGGACGTGCAGGAGCCGCAGCAGCTCGTCCGGCCGGGGCCGGTCCGCCGCGCGCGCGGCGAAGAACCCGCTCTGCCCCAGGGCGGCGAGCCGCCGGTAGTCGCCGAGGTCGGCCGGGGGTCCCTCGCCCCGGTCGGGGCGGCCGGCGAGCAGGTAGTAGGCGAGTTCGGCGACGGACCACAGGTCGTCGCGCGGGTCGGCGGTTCCGTGGCCCGCGCGCTGCTCGGGCGAGGCCCAGGGGGCGCCGCCGAAGGGCTCGCGGGCCTCCCCGGCGCGCTGCGCCGCGTACGGTTCGCAGAGCCGGATCCGGGCGCCGTCCCACCGTACGGTGTCGGGCGCGACGGCCCGGTGCACGAAACCGGCCTCGGCCAGGAGCCGTACGGCCATGGCGAGTTGGCCGGTGACGCGCTCCTGGTCCTCGGCGCCGAGGCGCCCGGCCCACTCGGACAGCGGGCGGCCGGCCGGCGGCCGGTACAGCACGAAGGGCTCGGGGGCGGTCAGGTCGAAGCCGACGATCCTGGCGAAGACCGCGCCGAACTTCGCGCCGCCGTAGCGCCGTTCGAGGGCGACGGCGGCCTCCACCTCCCGCTCCAGGAGGGCGTACGCCCGCGGGTCGCCCTGCGCGGACGACGCGAGCCGGTACTGGAGGACGGGCGAGCCCGCGCCGAGGACCGCCCGGCGGGCGAGGACGCCGGGACGGCCGGGCGGCCGGCGGTCCTCGCCGTAGCGCACGGTGAAACGCGCCGGCACCTCCCGGGGGGTGAGGAACTCCAGCTCCTGGTAGTACGGATGGGTCGGCGTGGTCGGCTCGCTCAGGTGGTCGGGGTGCTCGGGACCGAGCGGCTGGTTCGGGTCGCCCGAGTGGTCCGGGCCGGGCGGCTGGTCCGGCCCGAAGGACTGGTCCATGTGCGCCGGGCCCGTCGGACGACTCGGGTCGCTCGGATGGTTCGGGTGGTTCTGATGGTTCGGATGGTTCGGGTCGGTCACGGTTCTCCCGCCTCCTCGGCGCGGACGGTGTGCACGACGTCCGCGCGCAGCGGTACGAGACGGAGGATTCCGGCGTGGCGTCCCGCGCCGGTCCACACGACGTCCTCGGCGGTGCCCCGCCAGATGTCGTCCCCGGCGGCGCCGCGCCGCATCGCCTCGGGCACGAAGCGGACCTGCCGGGCGGCGTGCGGGTCGTGGGACAGCAGCCGCAGGTGCTCGGGGCCGCACAGCACGACCGTACGGCCGGGGTCGTCCTCCGCCAGGAGCAGCCGGGCCACCGCGTCGGCGGCGACCCCGGTGAGCCGGGCCGCGTCGGGCCGGTCGGAACGGTCGGTGAACGCCGCGAGGGAGGTGAGCGCGTCGGGGTCGCGGAGCCCCTCGTACCGGGGCGGCGGCGAGGCGGCCACGTCCCGCTCCAGGCGGAGCCGGGTCTCGTCCAGGAGCTCCGCGAGCCGCTGCTCGTGGCCGGCCCGCGCGAGGCCGCCCGGGTCGCGCTCGATGCCCGCCCAGCAGCGGTCGAGGATCAGGACGGTCCCGGCGACCAGGTCGCCGACGAGGGTGTCGACGAGCGCGGGGCCCCCGTCCCCGTACCGCCGCTCCAGCCAGCCGGGCGCGGGGCCGGACAGCGGCCCTGCGGCCAAGACCCCGGGGTCGCGGTCGAAGGAGCCGGAGGGAGAGGGGTACGGAGAAGCGGCGGGTTCGGCCGCCCGGGACTCGCCCGGTGGTGCGGACCACGGGTCGGCCGCCGGGGATGCGCCCGGCGCTTCGGACCACCGGTCGGACGCCGGAGACGCGCCCGGCACCTCGGACCACCGGTCGGACGCCGGAGACGCGCCCGGCGCTTCGGTCCAGAGGTCGTCCTCCGCCCCGTCGCCCCAGGCCTCCGCCGTCTCCCCCCAGTCGTCCGCGTCGTCCCGCCAGTCCTCCCAGCTCCACGACGCCGCACCCGTCTCCCGGCCCTGCGCCGGTTCGGCCTCCGGGTGGTGGTCCTTGCGCGCCGGGCGCGGCTGTCCGTGCGTGTCGGCGGTCTCCGCGAGGCCCCGGAGCAGTCCGGCGACGGCTCCCGCCCCGGCCGAGCAGTGGTGCCGTACCTCGGCGAAGAGCCAGTCGTGCACGGCGGTCGTGACCACGAGGTCCTGGATCTCCCGCAGGATCCGCCAGGCCTCCTCCGGGTCCGCGCGGGCCCACCAGTCGTCCACGGCCCGGGTCCAGTCCCGCAGCGCGAGCAGCACGACGGCCGCCACGGCCACGGTCGCGGCCACCGCCCCCGCCCAGACGGGCAGGCCGAGGAACTGGCCGAGGCCCGCCCCGACGAGACCGCCGAGGAGTCCGCCGAAGAGCCGGGGCGCGGCTCCCGTGGCACCGCCGCCGTCGATCCGCCCGTCGGGCGAGCGGTTGGGCCTGCGCCGCAGCATCAGATGGGCGAGCCCGGCGGCGAGGACGCCGACGGCCGGACCGAGGACCCAGCCGAGCAGCGGCCAGAGGCCGGCGAGCAGCGCCAGGAGCCCGGTCACGGCGAAGGCCACGGGCCGCGAACCGCCCGCGGTGAAGGGGTACGAGGCGCCGAGCCGCCGCAGCCGCTCGCGGCCGCAGATCGCGTCGAGCCGGGCGAGCCGGGCCGCGCTGCCCACGGGCGCGGTGCGCGCGGACAGCGCGGAGAGCCGCGCCGCGACGGAGCGCAGCGGCAGTCCCTTGCCGATCAGGTCGTGCGTGAGGTCGCGCAGCGCCGGGACGATCCCGGCCCGCGAGATCTCCCGCGGCAGTTCCGGGAGTTCGATCCCCCGCTCGCGCAGCACGCCCCGGTGCTCGGCGGTGAGCCGGGTGCCGCCCGCCGCGCCGAACGCGTCCGCGACGGCGGTACGGAACCGGTCGAGCTCGTCCGCCACCCGCTCGACGTCCCCCGGCAGGTCGCCGCCCCGGCCCGCCCCGGTGAGGAGCCCGGCCGGGCCCCGGACCCGGTGGTAGCCGTCGACGGCCTCCCCGACCGCCGCGTCGCAGGCGGCGAGCCGGGCGCCCGCCCGGCCCTGGAGCGGCAGCCAGGCGTGCCCGGACAGGGAGCGCGGCACGCCCTCGTCGAGGAGGAGCGCGAGCGCGGCCGGCACCTGCTCGGCGGAGACGTTCCCGGCGGGGACGTCAGGGCCTGCCAGGCCTTCCACCGCCTGCCGCCAGGCGCGCGCCCTGGCCTCGTCGGTCAGGTCGTGCTCCAGGACCCGCGCGGCGGGCACGGCGACGCCGTGCACCACCTCGCCGAGCGCGCGCAGGACGGCGTCGAAGACCTCGGGCGTGGACAGGACGTCGACGAGCGGGCGCAGCACGGCCTCGCCCGGGACGCCGTCCTCCGTGGAGTCGAAGACCCACAGGACGCCGGCGGCGGGCGGGCGGAGGGTGAGGGAGCGGTTCAGCGTCCGCTCGCCCCGGGCGCCGACGGCCAGGCACACGATGTGCGCGGGGCCGTACGAGGAGAGGCGCTCGTACAGCAGCTGGTGGGCGACGAGCCGGTCGGCCTCGTCGACGACGAGGAAGCGCCGCTCGCCGCCGGGCTGCGGGACGTCCAGGGCCGCGCGGACGGCGGCCTCGGAGTCGTACGCCCGGCCCGTCGGCGTCCGCAGGTCGATGCAGACGGCGTGGCCCGGCATCGGCCGCTCAGGGAGGACGGAAGGGACTCGTGGACTCACCGCGCCTCACCGCCCCGGTCGCGGCGGTACGGCTCGTCGTCGGCGGACCGGGCGGACCGGACGTCGCCGCCGTAGTCCGCCTCGTCCGCGTACTCCTCGTCGTAATCCCCTCCGTACTCCCCTCCGTACTCCCCTTCGTGCTCCCCTTCGTGCTCCCCTTCGTGCTCCCCTTCGTGCTCCCCTTCGTGCTCCCCTTCGTACTGCCCCTCGTGCCGGCCGTCCTGCCGGCCGTCGTACCGCCCCTCGCGCCGCCCGTCGTCCCGCTCTTCCTCCTCGGGCCCGAAGTCCGGCTCGGGCTCCAGCTCCCAGTTCCCCTCGTAGGCCGACGGGGACGGGGACGGGGAGGGCGGCGTCCGGTGCGGTTGCGCGGAACGCGGGTCGCGCGGGGCCTCGTTCTCGTATCGGACTCCGTTCACGTACCCGTTGTCGTGCGGCACGCGCGGCCCGGCTTCGTGGCGGGCCCTCGGTACGGAGCCCGGCCGCCGGCCAGGCCCCTTGCCCGGGCGCGGCGCGTGCCGTTCGTACAGGGCACGGAGGTTCGCCCGGGTCGCGCGGGCCGCGCTCGGGAAGCGCATGGCGAGGGCGCCCGGGTAGGTGACCTCCCAGAAGTGGCGGAGCGGGGCCAGCCATTCGCTGTCCGCCGGGCCGTACTCGGCGGCGATCCGGTCGATCAGGCGGAGCTGGCGCGGGGCGACCTGCTCGACGAAGTGGGTGAAGAGCGGTGACGGGGGCGCCGGGACCTGGGCGAGGCCCTTCGGCAGGGTGCGCATGAGGCGTTCGCAGAACTGCTCGATGATCTGCCCCTCGTCGAGCAGCGCCCAGCGTTCGTACGCGCGCAGCAGCCCCGCCCAGCTGGAGAGTGCGCCGTCGAAGCCCTCCAGGCGCAGCGACATGGTCGCGGACTCGCCGTCCTGGAGGCTGATGCGGACGAGGCGGGGCGAGTCGGCCGGGCCCTCGGCGGCGATGTGGCCGTTCCACAGGGCGCAGAGCAGCCGGTGGAGGATGCGCTGCCGGTCCTCCTCGGTGGAGACGAGCCAGTCGTCCTGGTAGCCGAGCCGCTGGCGCCAGTGCAGGAAGTCGTCCTCGCCGCCGGAGTCGCGGGCCTCGGACCAGAGGCTGAGGACGCCGCGGACCTCGGAGATGTCGGTGAGGTTCATGCCGCTGCGGAAGAAGACGACGGTGATGGAGTCGGTGTCGACGGCCCGGCATTCGGGGACCACCCGGGCGGGCAGGTTGAGTTCCTGCCCGAGGAAGTCGGAGGCGCGGCCGTCCGACTCGCTCGCCGGGTGCACGATGAGGATCTTCAGCGGGCCGCTGCCGTCGGGGACGAAGCCGACGGGGATGAGTCCGGCGAGCCGGGAGCGGAACTGGTCGAGCCAGCGCGGGTCGACCTTCGCCTCGGCGGTCTCGTCGCCCGCGGCGGCGCGGAGCAGGAGTTCCATGGAGGGCAGCAGGGGGCGGGCGAAGACGTCCTCGTTGGCCTCGCCGAACAGGCGCTTGACCCGCCGCTCGACGACCTGCTTGATCTCCTTCACGGCCGCCCCGGGGCGGAGGACCGCGTCGAGGGCGCGCCGCCAGTCGTCGGGCCCGACGAGCCGGTCGAGGAGGGTCGCGGCGTCGGTGGTCTCGGGGAGGCCCATGCTCTGGGCGAGGCGGTCGACGACGTCGTCGTAGAAGGCGCGCAGGGTGTTCTGCGGGGGCAGCAGATAGGCGATGCCCGCGCGGTCGTCGCGGTAGAGCTCGCGGCGGCGGTCGGCGAAGGACTTGGACTCGTCCTGTTCGTGGGCGCGGAGCGCCTTGGTGAGTTCGGCGACCTCGGCGGTGACGCGGTTGAGGGAGGGCCGCCACTGGGTCTCGCCGGCCTGCCAGCCGCGGTGCCAGAGGACGCGGGCCCGCCACTGGTACCAGGCCTGCTGGGCGGCGAGGGTGTCCTGGACGTCGGGGTCGGTCCACCGGGCGGGTACGACTCCGCCGACGCTGCGCTTGATGTGGGGGATGTTGGGGGCGGCGGTCTGGACGTTCGGCGGCCGTTCGGGGTCGTTGCGCCGGTTGTCGAGCATGCCGGTGAAGCCCTCCCTGGCCACCCGGTCGGGGTGGCCAGGGAGTCCGGCGAGGACGGTTTCGAGCTGGAACGGGCCGATGAGGCCGAGGAGTTCGCGGGTGCCCCCGCCCGGCCTGAAGTCCTCGGTGAGGCGCGGGATCTCGCGGGAGAGGTGGACGTCGAGGCGCTGGAGGGAGTCCTCCATGTCGTTGAGCCGCTGCCGGAGTTCCTGGGTGATGTCCCGGCTGCCGCGCGGGAGTTGTTCGGGCAGCGGGACGTCGGGGGCCTCGCGGCTCCAGAGGCGGCCGATGCCGGAGCGGGTGAAGAGGTCGCGGACGAGGTCCTGTCCGTCGCGGGCGGGCCGCCGGGCGCGTTCGGACATGCCGCGGACGGCCTGGGCGAGGAGGCGGGCGGCGACGATCTCGGCGAGGTCGTCGACGGGGACGGTGAGGGAGGCGGCGAGGCTGGTGGACATGCCCCGGTAGCCGATGCCGGTACGGGCCGGGGTGGCGCGTTCGACGCTCCTGTTGATGAAGCTGGCGGCGAAGGACTGGTAGTCGTCCTCCGCGCGGGTCACCGAGCCGTTGTCGAGTTCGGTGCCGATCAGCGACATCACCATGGCGGTGATGGAGCGACGGAGGTCCTCGGCGCCGATGACGGCCGGCTTGGAGAAGAGGAAGGCGGTCTGCATCGTGGCGGGTCGCAGGGCGACGACCCCGTGGTTGGGGTAGGTGACGCTGAGCCGGCCGTGCTCCTCGACGTCGCCGACGGTGTCGAGGGCGTTGGGCACGTTCTGGTCGTCGACGAGCCGGGAGAGGTCCACGAGGGCGCGGGCGGCGTTGAGTTCGGCCTCGCGGCCGCCGCCCGCCTCGGGCGGGAAGGCGGAGGGCATGACGACGAGGGGGTAGATCTTGACGCCGGGCACGTTGGCGTTGCGGAACTCGTGCCCGATGAGGTGGATGAAGTCGTAGAAGATGCCGGCGCCGGTGCCGCCGGCGACGGAGAAGGCGACGAAGACGTCGCAGCCCCGGATGCGGCCGCCGCCGACCCGCTTGAGGTCGCCCGCCGCCTGCCCGATCGCGCCGATCGCCGCGCGGAGCTGCTGCAGGACGGGGCCGAGGCCGGAGCGCATGGTCGCGAAGAGCGCGGCGCGTCCGACGGTCGGCAGCTGGCCGGCGCCGCTGTTGAGGGGGGCGACGCGCGGCTGGCGGGCCTGCGGCGGCAGCCAGAGCCGGGTCTCCTCGTGGACGGAGACCCGCAGCATGCGGGTCACCTCGGGCGAGGAGTCGAAGTCGGTGGGCAGCAGGTCGCGGACCATGCGGGAGGTCCGGCCGAAGGCGGCGCCCTCGGCGCCCTTGGCCCGGAACTGGGGGTAGCCGAGCAGCTCGCCCTCGCTGAAGTCGGCGTAGACGAACTGGAGGCAGTCGGGCAGCTGGAAGGGCAGCCGGCGGCCGCCGTCGACGAGGTCGGTGCCGTCGGGTCCGCAGAGTTCCCTGCGGAGCTGTCGTTCGAGCTCGCTGCCGATCTTTCCGCCGGTGCCGCCGAGTCCGACGAAGAGCATGGGCTGGTAGATCTTCATGTCGTCTCTCCTCGGTGCCCGTTCAGAAGTTGACGTCGTAGGTGTCGGACCCGCCGGACCCGCCCGCCCCGGAGGAGGAACCGGTGCCGGTGCCAGGACCCGTGCCAGGGCCGGGGCCGGGGCCGGGGCCGGGGTCCGTGCCGGGACCGGTGCCGCCGCCGCGTCCGGGGCCGGGGCCGGGCCTCCTGGGGGGACGGCTCCTCCGCGGCGTGGGCACGCGCCCGCCCCGTACGACGAGTTCGTGCTCGCCCAGACCGATCGGCTCACCGGCCCTGACCGGCACCTGGCGGCCACCGCTGGGGCGCAGCAGCAGCTCGCCGGAGCTGGTGCGGCGCAGCACGTGGGCGGTGGAGGCGGCGGTGCCGCGGACGCTGCGGAGCGTGGGCGGCCCCCCGTACGGCTCGTCGACGGTGAAGGCGAAGGTGCCGCCCTCGCTCTGCCCCCTGCGGATGGTCAGCGCGTACAGGGAGCGGCCGTCGTCGCGCAGTTCGAGGGTGGTCCCGGTGAGGTCGCGCCGGCGGATCCCGGCGAGGATCCGGATCCCGACGAGGGTGCCGAGGACGAGGAGGGCGACGGCGCCGCCGATGACGGCCTTCCACCAGCGGTCCCACCAGGTGGGCGGCGCCACGACGAGGACGTCGAGGAAGGCGGTGTCGAGGACGGTGTCGCCGTCACCGGTGTCCACGGCCGCGACCTGCCCGCCGAGTTCGCCGAGGGCCGTGCCGGGCGCGACGGTCACCGTGAAGGGGATGCTGGTGGTCTTGCCCGCGGCCGCCGTGACGGAGGTCGGGGCGACGGTGAGCTCGGCGCCGGGCGCCTGGTCCTGGAGGGCGAGCCGCAGGGTGTGCGGGGCGGAGTCGTTGTTGGTGACGTCGAGGGTGCCGCGGACGGTGTCGCCCGGGTGCACGGTGGCGCGGTCGACGACGAGCCCCGCGGTCAGCACCGGCACGTCCGCGCCGCGCCGGGCGTGCACCGGGCGCCGGTCGGAGGTGATGCCGGGCGCCGCCATCCGCGTGACGAGCTCCAGGTCGCCGGTGGCCCCGGCGGGCAGGGTGAACGTGCCGGTGAAGCGGACGTCCCCGGCCTTCCGGTCGGGCGCCTGCCCGTCGTCGGCGAGCCGGAAGGTGAAGGGCTGGAAGCCCGCGCCGGCGACCTCGGCGGAGGCCGTGAGACCGGCCAGCTGCCGCGGATCGGTGATGACGACCCCGCGCCGGGTCTGCATCCGCACCTGCACGGTGACCTTCTCGCCCGCGCGCGGGGACGCCGGGTCGAGGGTGACGTCGGAGCGGAGGCGGCCCTGCCAGATGGCGCGGACGGCGACCTCCCGGTCCCGGTGGCCCTCCGGCGCCTCGATGTGCACGCGCCAGCGGCCGGGCAGCGGGTCCTTCACGCGCAGCGCCTCGACCGGCCCGTCCTGGCCGCTCACCTCGAACGTCGAGCCGTCGAACTCGCCCCGCACGGGCACCTTGCGGCCCGCCGGGTCGTAGTAGGTGACCCGTACCTTCGGGTCGTGCTTGGCGACGGTGAGGGAGCCGTCGGTGGCGATGGGCGGGATGGTCACGGTCAGGTCGGCCGGCGGCTTCCCGACGGTGCCCTCGGCGATCCGGGCGCAGCGGGCGGCGGCGAAGGTCTCCTGGAGCGCCTTGTCGATCTCGGCGGAGCCGCCGACGACCCGCATGCGGGGGACGGAGCCGGGGATGTCGGAGCAGGCGCCCCGGTAGCCGCCCTCGGCCATCGCGGTGAGCGCGGAGCGGTCGATCTCGCTGCCGAAGCCGAGCGGCCAGATCTGCACGCCGGCCGCCCGGGCGCGGGCGAGCTCCTCGGTGAGCCGCCGCGCCCCGTTGGACTGGCGGGTGTCCCGGTCGGTGCCGTACTCGGGGCTGTCGGCGACGTCCAGCTTGCCGTCGGTGAGCAGGAAGACGACCTTGGGCACGGGCGGGGTCTTCGCCCCGCCGGCCGTGGTGAGGCGGGTGACGGCCTGCCGGATGGCGGCCGGGAAGTCGGTGCCGGGGCCCATGCGGGCGGTGTCACGGCGGCCGAGCTGCTGGACGCACGCGCTGAGCCGCTCGCGGCCGGCCGCGTCGGCGACGGTCAGCGGGCAGACCTCGCGCACCGGCGACTGGCCGGCCTTCTCGGAGCTGCCGAAGCCGATGACGGCGGCCCGGGAACGCTCCGATATCTCGCCCTGGCTGAGCAGCGCGGCCGCCTCCGTCTCGCGCGCGAGGTCCTTCTCGGCCAGGCTCGCCGACTGGTCGACGACGACGGCGAAGTCGAGCGGATCGGGGCCCTCGGCGGGCTCCGCGGCCGTACGCGTCACGCCCGCGGCACCGGTGGCGGCCGCGGGAGCCGTGAGCGGGCCGGGGAGCGCGAGGAGCACCCCGGCGAGGAGCAGGGCGCTCCCCTTGTTGGTCCAGTGCATCGTCTCTCTCACCACAGTTCGCTGAAGAGGGCCAGGAGGGCGCCGAGCGCGAGCGCGGTCACGCCCAGGCGCAGCCACCGGTACTTCGCCGCGAGCACGAGCCCGTGCACGCCGGCCTGTTCGAGGAGCCAGTCGGTGGCGTCCGCGCCGGACGCGCCGAGCTGCTCCCGCAGCGCGGCCGCGGACGGACCGGCCGTCAGCTCGCGCAGGAACGTGCGGTCCGCGCCGATCCGGGTGCGCGGCAGCACCACCGAGACGAGCATCAGGACCCCGGCCGTCCACAGCGCGCCCGCCGCGAGGAGGAACGCGAGCCCGGTGCCGGTGGTGGGCAGCGGGGCGCGGTCGCCGGAGAACACGACCGCGAGGAAGGCGAGGGCGCCGGACAGCAGGATCGCGGCCTTGGTGTCGGCCCGGCCGATGTCCTCCCGCACGGTGGAGAGGAGCCGCTCGGCCATGTACCGCATCTCCGCGGGCGGTACGGGGGCGGGCGCGGGCGCGGGCGCGGGGGCCTGGTTCGGCGTGCTCATTCGTCGTCCCAGTCGTCGAAGTCGGAGCTGGGCCGGGCGGGCCGTGAGGTCCTGCGCGGCCGGTCGCGGCGCTCGCGGTCGTACGGGTCGTCGCGGTCGTACCGGTCGTTCCGGTCGTACGCGTCGGGCTCGTACCGGTCGCGGCCGTCGTCGAAGCCGTCGTCCCGGCGGCCCCGCGACCTTCCCCGCTCGCGCTCCCGTTCGCGTTCCCGCTCCCGTTCGGAGCCCGACTCGACGCGGGTCGGCTCGTAGACCCGGGGGTCGCGCGGGGCCGGGCCGTGCTCCTCGTCACCGCGTCCGCGCCGGGCGTCACGGGGGTCCTCGTCCCAGTCCGGGTCGCTCGGTTCCGGGGAGGCCTCCTCCAGGGCGCGCCTCCCCCGCGAGCGGTCGCCCGAGCGGTCGCCCGAGCGGTCTCCGGAGGGATTGAGGACCCGGTCGGTGATGCCGCCGAGGACGGTGCCGGTCTGGGACCGCAGGTACATGAGGACCTGGTACATCTGCTCGCCGATGTCGTGCCGCTCCAGGACACCGGTGTCCAGGAGCCGGTTGAAGACCCGCAGGTAGTCGTCCTGGCCCTCGCGCCGCTCCCGCTGGAGCTGGGTGCGGATCTCCCACTGCTTGTCGGGGTTCATCGCCATGTGGTGGGCGATCTGCGCCAGGTCGCCGCGCCGGAAGAGGGCCTCCATCTCGCGGGCGCGCTCGGCGACCAGCGCGCGGTCGGCCGCCTCCCTGCGCCGCTCGGCCTCGGCGACCCGCTCGTCGGCCTCCATGGTGACGCCGACCCGGTCGCGCCGGGAGACCTCGGCCTTGACGGAGTCGTCGAGGTCGATGAAGACGAGGACCCGGGTCCGCAGCCCGATGTCCCGGCCGAAGCTGAGGCGCCCGGCGGCGAGTTCCTCGCGCACGGCCTCGTCGGCGCGCTGCGCCTCGGTGATCCGGAAGCGCCGGGAGAGCCTGCGCAGCCCGTCGAGCAGTTCGTCGTGGAGCAGCTCGGCGACGTCCTCGACCTGTTCCTGGACGACGAGGTGCGGGTCGGTCACCACCCACTGGACCTTCGCGACGGCCTCGAAGAAGACGCCGTCGCCGGCGGCGGGCAGCTGGAGCCGGAACTCGGTGACGTTGCGGCCGAGCCGTACCTCGAAGACGGTGTACGGGGAGCCGAACATGGGCTTGTCGACGTCCTCGGTGCGGTCCGGCCAGACCACCCGGTGGCCGCCGTTGCGGTAGAGCAGCACGGCCGCGACCCGGCCGCTGCGGCGGCGGTACGGGGGCGCGTACTCGCCGATGAGCGGGCCGCGCGGCCGTCCGGAGGCCGCGGACCGGCCGTCGGCCGCCGGGCGCTGCCGCCCCGGGTCCCGCGGCTGCTCCTCGTCTTCCCGCGCGCGGTCGAGGTCGAGGTCGAGGTCCTCGTCCCCGTCGCGGCCGCCGGAGTGCTGTCCGCCGTTCTGGCCCTCGTACGGCCGGCGGTCGCGCTGCTCTTCGTACCGCTGCCGCTCCTGTCGGCCCTGTCCCTCGTAGCGCTGCCGTTCCCGGCCGTCGCGTCCCTCGTACCGCTCCCGGTCGTCGGGGTCCCGGTCGTCCCAGCGGGCGCGCTCGTCCGGCCGCGCGTTCCTGTTCTGCTCGGGCCCGGTCATCGGTTCGCTCCTTCCTTCACGGCGTCCCACATCCGGCGCGCCGCGCTCTTGTCCAGGGGCCGGTCACGGTCCCGGACGAGTTCGTTCAGCAGTCCCCTGAGCCGGTCCCGGTCGCGGCGGTCGACCGCGAGGCGGGGCAGGAAGGCGCAGACGTGCCCGAGCGCCTCGGGGTCCTTCGCGGCGCGCCGGAGCAGGCCGCCGAGGGCTTCGAGGGCGGCCTCTCCCGAGCGGGCCGTGGCGAGGGTGTGCCGCAGCAGCCACGCGAGTTCGGACGCGAGCCCGGGCCGGGTCGCGAGCAGGGCGACGAGCAGGGGCCTTGCCGCGTGCTCGTCGAGTTCGGGCACGTCGCGCAGCGCCCACAGGTGGGTGGTCCTGGTGCTCAGCGCACGGATGACGGTGAGGTGGACCAGGTTGGCGAGGTTGAGCCGGCCGTCCTCCAGCCACCGGCGGAGCCGTCGGAGGACGGGCTCCGGTTCTCCGGAGGCGAGCAGCCGGGCGGTGCTGAAGGAGGCGGGCACGAGCACGTCGCCGTCGGCGGGCTCGCACGCCCTGACGACCCGGGCGAGGGCGTCGAGGGAGCCGGGCACGTCCCCGGCGGCCAGGACGAAGCCGTGCGCGAGGAGGGCCGTCGCGACGAGCGTGGAGTCCTCGGCGACCGCCCAGTCCTTCAGTACGGAGGCGACGGCCGGCCTGATCCGGGGATCGCGCGCGGACTCGGCGAGCGCGGTCGCGGCCGCGAGGCGGGTGACGGGGGCGTCCGTCACGGCGAGGGGGACGATCAGCTCCCGGAAGCCGTGGATCCAGTCCCAGGAGCAGAGCACCCCCGCGGCGACGGAGGCCCGCACCCACACCTCGGCGCGCGGGTCGTCGCAGAGGGCGCGCAGCCAGCGCGCCACCGGACCGCGGACGTTGTGGTAGCCGTGCCAGATCTCCCCGAGGACGGCGGCGGCCAGGGCCTCGCCCCGGAAGCGCACGGCCCGTACCGGCACCTTCGCCGGGCCGAGGTCCAGTTCGCCGTCCTCCAGGACGGCCCGCGCGCGCGTCGGCCGGTGCTCGGCGTGCGCGCCGAACAGGCGCCGCCCGGGGGCCTGTCCGGGGTCGAGGGTGACGGCGAGTTCCCAGGAGAGGAGTTCGGCGGCCTCGGCGGCGAGGCTGTAGGCGGAACCGTCGAACACGGCGACGGCGATCCGGAACGCCCCGGCGTTCAGGGCGGGGAGCGCCTCGGGGAGCACACCGGGCCGGTCGGCGCCCGCGAACCACTCGCGGGCCTGTGCCGTCACGAACCCGGCGCACTCCGCCAGGAGTTGATCGTCCGTCATCTCCCCGCGCCAGTGCCGGGCGAGGTGCTCGGCGAGGCGGGCGGCCTCGCGGGGCCGCAGCTCCTCCAGGCCGAGCGCCCGGACGACGTCGGGGCGCGCGGCGAGCGCCCGCGCGGCGCCGAGGGCCTCGGCGGGCTCGCCGCGCAGCCGTTCCCGGAGATGCCTCCGGAGGACCTCGCCGGCGGGCGGCGGCGCGCAGTACATCCCGTACCGTCCGCGCAGCAGCCGGTCGGCCGGCTCGCCGCTCTCGACCAGGACGATCCCGTACGCGTCCCGGCTGCGGAGCAGCTCCCCGAAGCGGTCCAGGTGCAGTTCGGAGAGGCGGGTGGCGGGGCGGCGGGCAGGGGCGGCGGCGCCGTCGCGCGGTGCCTCGTTCTCGGTCCGGCTGTCCTCCGTGAGCAGCTCCATGAGGTGCCCGCCGCCCTCCTGGAGGGCCTCGCCGGTGATCTCGTCGACGCCGTGACGGGGGTCGAGGCGGAAGACCTTGCCGCCGGTGACCTCGTCGAGGAGGGCGAGCGCGGTGGCCTTGCGGCCGCTGCCGGGCTCTCCGCACAGGACGAGGACCCGGTTCTCGCGGAGCCGTTCCTTCATCCGCTGGTAGCCGGCGATCTCGCAGTACACCTGGGCGAGATGGGCGAGCGTCTCGGGCGGTACGGGTCCCCGGACGAAGCGCGAGGCGTCGCCGAAGCCGTACACGGAGAAGAACTGGTTGCCCTCGAAGAACGTCCCGTCGCCCTGGACGCTGGTGTGGCGGTCGCCGGCCGTGCTCGCCCAGGTGCGCAGGGCGCGGCGGGCGGTGGCGGCACCACCGGTGTCGCCACCGGCGAGCGGCCCCCGGTCGGCGGACGCGAAGACGTTCGCCTCGCGCGGGGGTTCACCGGAGCCGTCGCCGCGGTGGCCGTCACGGTCTCGGTCCCGGTCGCGGTCGCGGTCTCGGTCTCGGTCCCGGTCGCGGTCCCGGTCGCTGCGGTCACCGCGCCCCCGTTCGCTCCGATCGCCCCGATCGTGCGCGTCGGCCCGGTGGTCCCTGTCGCCCCGGTCGTCACGGTGGTCCCGGTCGTGGCCGGAGTCCGGGGTGTCGCTCCCCGTCGCCGCGTCGTCGTCCTGGTCGCTCACTCCGGTTCACCCGCCCCCGTGGCCGCGGCCGTGCCCGCGCCCGCGCCCGTGCTCTTGCGGATGCCGGTGAAGTCGCCGTGGAAGGTGTTGCCGTGGACGTCGAGCAGGTCTCCCCCGACGTGGTACGTACGGTCTCCGCCCCCGGTCCGGGGGGGGGGGGGGGGGGCCCCCCCCCCCCCCCCCCCCCCCCCCCCCCCCCCCCCCCCCCCCCCCCCCCCCGCAGTGGGCCGGAGTTGTGCTGCCCGGGAGCCACCCA
>NZ_JBVJWR010000011.1:210623-276781 GCF_055602235.1 Streptomyces sp. NPDC037410
CTGGGGGGGTTGTTGCTGGGGCTGTCGAGCGTTCCCCCCCTGGTGTGCCCCTTCCTTCCTCCCCCCCGTTTTTGGGATTTTCCCCCCCCCCCCCCCCCCCCCCCACCCCCGGTCCGTGACCCCTCCTCGCCGCCGCCGGTCAGCGGCGGAGCGGTCCTGCGCGGTACGTGGAACCACGCGGTCTCGTCGGTCTCCTTGGAGCGGATGCGGGCCGGCCGGTAGTGGGCCGGCTCGACGTACCGCCCGCCCTCGGCGACCACGTTCCCGTACAGCCAGTCGGAGACGACGACGAGGAGGTCGACCTCGGGGCTCTCCGCCATGATCCGCTTGGCGGGGGCGCTGTCGCAGAGCCGGGCGGCGAGGTCCACCGCACGGCCGACGAGCCCGTGCCCGTCCTGGGCGACGAGCCCGGCGTTCATCCCGATCCGCAGCCGGAGGCGGCGGCTCCGGCCCGTGTTGTGGGCGCGCAGGCTCTCGTACAGGGTGTCGATCCAGCGTCCTACCATGAGCGTCGGCGGCACGTCGGGGCGCAGGGCGGCGAGGATGCCGTCCCCCCGGTCCTCCTGGTGGAAGGTGCCGGGCTCGACGCCGACGGAGCCGTACGCCTCGTCGAAGGCGGCGTACATGGCGGCCCGGTGCAGTTCCTTCCCGGCGATGTCCAGGGTCCCGGAACCGCAGATGTCGCCGAAGACGACGAACCGGTGGATCCCGCCCGCTACCCCGTTCACTTCCGCACTGCTCACTCTCGGACTCCCTGTGTGTGGTGCCGTGATGGTGCGCGTGTCCAGACTGGCCGCGTGCCGCGACCGGCGATGTAGCCGTTTACACACCCGGCGGAGATTCGTCCGCCGGGTTTCCGCCGGGGCGTGCGCGCCCCTGCGCGAGGAGCACCAGGACCGGCATGTCGAGGACGACGACGGTGCGGTGCGCGGTGCGGACGACGTCCTGCTCGCGGAGCAGGCGCAGTGCCTTGGCCACCGCTTCGCGGGTGGCTCCGATGGCCGCCGCCAGATCGTGCTGGGGCAGCGGAAGTTCGAGTACGGTCCCGCCGTCGGCCCGTCGTCCGGCGCGCTCGGCCAGTTCGAGGAGGCGCGCGGCGAGGCGCTGGAGGACGGTCTCGGAGGCGAGCGCGCGGCGTTCGACGTCGGCGCTGCGCAGCCGGGTGGCGAGCTGGCGCATGATCAGCGCGGTCGCGTGCGGCCGGGCGGCGAGGAAGCGGCGGAAGCGGTCGCCGGAGATGGCGACGGCCTCGACGGTGCCGAGGGCGGTGACGGTGGCGCTGCGCGGGCCCTGGTCGACGGCGGCGAGGTCGCCGACGACCTCGCCGGCGCCGCGCAGGGCGAGGATGAGCCGCGATCCGCGCTCGGTGCCGACGGAGACGACGGACCAGCCGGAGAGGAGCGCGAGGACGTAGGCGGTGGTGTCGCGTTCGCGGATCATCACCTCCCCGGGTTCGTAGACGCGCCGGGCTCCCTCGGCGAGCAGCGACCGCCGGTCGGCCGCGGGGAGGGCGTGGAGAAAGGTGCGGTCCTGACCGAAGAGACTCATCGCCGCTCACCCCCGTACCGTCCGCGGGCCCTCCGGGGAAGACCGTCCGCCGGTCGCCGACCGGCGTATTCGCGTGTGCGTTCCCACCTCATGTGGCGTGCTGCGCCACACTATTGACACTGTGTCACGTCATGGGGTGAAGAACGCTAGAGGGTGCGGAAGAAACGCGCCAACGAGCACGGGGGGCGCAGGGGAGCGCCGCGTCCGGCCCCCCTGCGCCCCCCGCGGCAGCACCCCGCCGGTGTTCGCGAAGCCTTCGTGAAGGCTTCGCGAACACCGTCCGGAATCCCCGCGCCGACACGGCCGCCGGCGGGGGCGGGTCGGAGTCTTCAGAGTCTCGGGTCGACCGGTTCCGACTCCAGGGCGAGGACCGCGAAGACGGCCTCGTGGATGCGCCAGAGCGGTTCGCCGGCGGCGAGGCGGTCGAGGGCCTCCAGGCCGAGGGCGTACTCGCGCAGCGCGAGCGACCGCTTGTGGCCGAGGAAGCGCTGCCGCAGCCGCTCCAGGTTCTCCGGGCGGGTGTACTCGGGACCGTAGATGATCCGCAGGTACTCCCGGCCCCGCACCTTCACGCCCGGCTGCCCGAGCCGGCCCTTCGCGTCGCGGACGAGCGCGGCCAGCGGCTTGACGACCATGCCCTCGCCGCCCGCCCCGGTCAGCTCCAGCCACCAGTCGGTGCCCGCGCGGACCGAGGCCTCGTCGCCGGTGTCGACGACGAGCCGGCGGGTGACCTGGAGCAGACCGGTCGGGTCGTGCTCGACGAGCCGGTCGAGCCAGGCCAGCTGCTCGTCGTGCGGCACCGCCGCGAGCGAGCGCCCGCGCGCCGCGAGCAGCTGGAAGGGCGCGAACCGCACGCCCTCAAGACCCTCGGTCGGCCAGCAGTACCTGCGGTACGCCTCGGTGAAGGCCGTCGCGTCCACGGCCCGCTCCCGCTGCCGGGCGAGCAGCCCGTCGACGCCCTCGACCCCGCGCCCCACCGCCCGCTCCAGGGCGTCGATCGCCCCGGGCAGGACCGCACCGGACGCCGCGCCGACCGCCGCGTACTGCGCGCGCAGCAGCCCCGCGGACTTGAGCGACCACGGCATCAGCTCGCCGTCGAGCAGCAGCCAGTCCGTGTCCAGCTCGTCCCACAGCCCCGCCGCGCCGATCGCCGTCCGCAGCCGCCCGAGGACCTCCTCGGTGACGGCGGCGTCGTCGAAGAAGGGCCGACCCGTACGCGTGTGCAGCGCACCGGTCACCCCCGTGACGCCGAAGCGCTCGCGCGCCGCCTCCTCGTCGCGGCAGACCAGGGCCACGGCCCGGGAGCCCATGTGCTTCTCCTCGCACACGACCCGCTCGACGCCGTCCGCCCGGTACTGGGCGAAGGCCTCGGCCGGGTGCTCCAGGTACCCCTCGACGCGCGAGGTGGCGGTCGGCGCCATCGTCGGCGGCAGGTACGCGAGCAGCCGCGGGTCGACCGCGAACCGGCTCATGACCTCCAGGGCGGCCGCCGCGTTCTCCTCGCGCACGGCCACGTTCCCGAGGTGACGGGTCTCCACCGTCCGCCGCCCGTGCACATCGGCCAGGTCCAGGGGACGCCCCTGGTGCCCGCCGGGCGCCTCGGTGACGAGCGGCCGCGCCGGCTCGTACCAGACCTTCTCGGCCGGTACGTCGACGAGCTCGCGCTCCGGCCACCGCAGCGCGGTCATCTTCCCACCGAAGACCGCGCCGGTGTCGAGGCAGAGGGTGTTGTTGATCCACGACGTGGTGGGCACGGGGGTGTGCCCGTACACGACGGTGGCCCGGCCCCGGTACTCCTCCGCCCACGGGTAGCGCACCGGCAGCCCGAACTCGTCCGTCTCGCCCGTCGTGTCCCCGTACAGCGCGTGCGAACGCACCCGCCCGGACGTCCGGCCGTGGTACTTCTCCGGCAGACCTGCGTGACAGACGACGAGGTTCCCGCCGTCCAGGACGTAGTGGGAGACGAGCCCCTCGATGAACGCCGCCACCTCCCCGCGGAACTCCTCGCTCTCCCGCCCCAACTGCTCGATGGTCTCGGCCAGTCCGTGCGTCTCCTGCACCTTCCGTCCCTTGAGCCACCGGCCGAGCTTGTTCTCGTGGTTGCCGGGGACGCACAGGGCATCGCCCGCGGCGACCATCGCCATGACCCGGCGCAGCACGCCCGGCGAGTCGGGGCCCCGGTCGACGAGGTCGCCGACGAAGACGGCCGTCCGCCCCTCGGGGTGGTGCCCGTCGACGTACCCGAGCTTCGCGAGCAGGGTCTCCAGCTCGGAGCGGCAGCCGTGGATGTCGCCGATGATGTCGAACGGGCCGGTGAGGTGCCGCAGATCGTTGAAGCGCCGCTCCAGGACGACCTCGGCCTCCTCGACCTCCTCCACCGAACGCAGCACGTGCACCTTGCGGAAGCCCTCGCGCTCCAGGCCGCGCAGCGAACGGCGCAGCTCCCGCCGGTGCCGCTGGATGACGCGCGCCGGCATGTCCGCCCGGTCGGACCGGGCGGCGTTCCGCGTACGGCACACCTCCTCGGGCAGGTCGAGGACGATCGCGACCGGCAGCACGTCGTGCTCCCTGGCCAGCTGGACCAGCTGACGCCGGGCCTCCTGCTGCACGTTGGTGGCGTCGACGACGGTCAGCCGCCCCGCCGCCAGACGCTTGCCCGCGATGTAGTGCAGGACGTCGAAGGCGTCCCTGCTCGCGGACTGGTCGTTCTCGTCGTCGGCGACGAGCCCGCGGCAGAAGTCGGAGGAGACGATCTCGGTCGGCTTGAAGTGGCGCCGGGCGAAGGTGGACTTGCCGGAACCGGTGGCACCGACGAGCACCACGAGGGAGAGATCGGTGACGGGCAGGGTGCGGGTCATACCGTGACCTCCTTCAAGGCCTCGTCGGTACGGGATTCGGTACGGGGTTCGGTACGGGGTTCAGCACTGGTGTCGGTACTGGTTTCGGTTCGGGTGAACACGGCCATCTGCGTCGGCGGGCCGACCTCCGGGTCGTCCGGTCCCACGGGGGCGAACTCGACCCCGTACCCGAACTGCCCGGCGACACGCGCCGCCCAGGTCCGGAACTCCTCGCGGGTCCACTCGAAGCGGTGGTCGCCGTGCCGGACGTGCCCGGCCGGCAGCGACTCCCAGCGCACGTTGTACTCGACGTTCGGCGTGGTCACGACGACCGTACGGGGCCGGGCCGAGCCGAACACCGCGTACTCCAGGGCCGGCAGCCTCGGCAGGTCCAGGTGCTCGATCACCTCGCTGAGCACGGCCGCGTCGTAACCGGCGAGCCGCTTGTCGGTGTACGCGAGGGAGCCCTGCGTCAGCTTCACCCGCGCGGCCTGCCGCTCGCCCATCCGGTCGAGGCGCAGCCGGCGCGCGGCAACGCTCAGAGCACGCGCGGACACGTCCACACCCACGATCTCGGTGAACCGCGGGTCCTTGAGCAGGGCCTGCACCAACTGCCCCTGCCCACAGCCGAGATCGAGCACACGCGCCGCACCGGCCCCGGTCAGCACGCCGAGGATCGCCTGACGCCGCTGCTCGGCGAGCGGCACCGGACGCTCCTCCGTGTCGGTCGTCTCGTCGACGGCGTTGTCGACGTCCTCGACGTCCAGTCCTTCGGCCTCGGCGAGCCGGACCAGTTCGAGCCGCTCCGTCGCCTCACGGGCCAGGCCCCAGCGGCGCGAGAGGTAGCGGGCGGTGATCAGCTTCCGCTCGGGGTGACCGGCCAGCCAGCCGTCACCGGCGCGCAGCAGCTTGTCGACCTCGTCGGGCGCGACCCAGTAGTGCTTGGCGTCGTCGAGGACCGGCAGCAGGACGTACAGGTGGTTGAGGGCGTCCGCGAGCCGCAGCTCGCCCTCCAGGACCAGACGCACGTACCGCGAGTCGCCCCACTCGGGGAACTCCCCGTCCAGGGCCACCGGTTCGGCCTCCACCATGTCCCAGCCCAGCGGCCCGAACAGCGCCCGCACCAGCTCCGCGCCGCCCCGGGCGGGAAGCGCGGGAACCTCGACGCGCAGCGGCAGCGGCGCGGCGGCCCGCTCGGGCATCGCCTTGCACTCGCCGTGCAGCGCCGTCTTGAAGACCTTGGCGAGCGCGACGGCGAGCAGCGAGGACGCCGCGTAGGGCCGGTCGTTGACGTACTGCGCGAGCGCCGAGTCGGGGGCGCCGCCCCGGCCCTTGCCCTTGCCGCGGCGCACCAGCGCCACGGGGTCCACCTCCAGGAGGAGTGCCGCCGTGCACCGCTCGGCACTCGCCTCGGGATAGAGGACGTGCGCCGTGCCGTGCGAGGTCATGAACGCCTGCGCCCGCTCGGGATGCTTGTGCAGCAGAAATCCGAGATCGGTCGCGGGTCGCTCCGGGTTGCCGTAGGTACTGATCGTCAGGAACACACCTTCGAGTATGGTTCGCCCCTCCCCGCCCCACCAGGCATTTTCCGCGCGCCCGGGTCTCGGGGGCGCCGCCTCAGCCGGTGTCCGCGTCCTTCCCCGCCAGGGCGTCTGCGAGCGCGGCGATCGTCGCCGGTCCGACCCGGCAGCAGCCGCCGACGAGCCGGGCTCCCGCCGCGGTCCAGGCGACGGCCCGGGCCGGGTCGAAGGCCATGGCCCCGCGCCAGTCCCGCGCCGTGGCGTCCCAGCGCTCCCCGCTGTTGGGGTAGACGACGGCCGGCTTCCCGGTGACGGCCACGGCGAGCCCGACGGCGTCCCCCGCCTCGGCCGGGTCGCAGCAGTTCACCCCGACCGCCACCACCTGGTCGTTCCCCGCGGCGACCGCGAAGGCCTCCGCCAGGTCCTGCCCGGCCCGGGTCCGCCCGCCCTCGACCGTGTACGAGAGCCACACCGGCACCCCGCACGCCTCGACCGCCCTCAGCAGCGCCTCGGCCTCCACCACGTCCGGCACCGTCTCCAGGGCCAGCACGTCCGGCGCCGCCCCGGCGAGCACCTCGATCCGTGGCCGATGGAACCGCTCAAGGGCACCCACCGACAGCCCGTACCGTCCCCGGTACTCACTGCCGTCCGCGAGCATCGCCCCGTACGGCCCGACGGACGCGGCAACCCACACCTCCCCGGGAGCCCCCGCCCCCGCCCCCTCCCCTTCCCCCGTCGCCCCTTCCGCTGCCCTCCGGGCCAGCTCCACGCTGCGGACGAGCAGTCGTGCCGCCTCCGCCCGGTCCGTGCCACGCCGGGCGAAGCCCTCGAACGTCGCCTGGTAGCTGGAGGTGATCAGCACCCGCGCACCGGCCCGTACGTACGCCGTGTGGGCCGCCTCGATCTGCTCGGGTCCGTCGGCGAGGAGCCGCGCGGACCACAGCGCGTCCGAGAGGTCGCAGCCCTGCGCCTCCAGCTGGTTGGACAGCCCGCCGTCGAGGACGAGCACCCCCGCCCCGAGGGCTTCGGCAAGCGTACGGACCGGTCTCATCGCTGCGCCCCGCTCATCCCAGCTGTGACTGGACCCGGGCGGAGATCAGCTCCAGGTGGTCCAGGTCCTCCAGGTCCAGGACCTGGAGGTAGACCCGGGAGGAGCCGATCGCCGCGTACCGCCCGAGCTTGTCGACGACCTCGGCGGGCGAGCCCGCGAGCCCGTTCGCCTTCAGCTCGTCCACGTCCCGGCCGATGGCTGTGGCCCGGCGGGCCACCTCGGCGTCGTTCTTGCCGACGCAGACGACCAGCGCGTTCGAGTACACCAGGTCGCCGGCCGCCCGGCCGGCCGCCTCGGCGGCGGCCCGGACCCGGCCGAACTGCCGCTCGCTGTCCTCGACGGACGCGAACGGGATGTTGAACTCGTCCGCGTACCGCGCGGCCAGCCGCGGCGTACGGCTCGCGCCATGCCCGCCGATCAGCACCGGGACCCTGGACCGGGCCGGCTTGGGAAGCGCGGGCGAGTCGGTGAGCTGGTAGTACTCCCCGTGGTAGCTGAAGGT
Source organism: Streptomyces sp. NPDC037410 (assembly GCF_055602235.1). Taxonomy (NCBI): domain Bacteria; kingdom Bacillati; phylum Actinomycetota; class Actinomycetes; order Kitasatosporales; family Streptomycetaceae; genus Streptomyces; species Streptomyces sp. NPDC037410. The sequence continues at coordinate 218,082 of NZ_JBVJWR010000011.1, forward strand.
CTTGCCGACCTCCGTCTCCCACAGGCCGGTGACGATCGCCAGCTGCTCCTCCAGCCGGCCGAACCTCTCCTTCGGGAACGGAATTCCGTAGGCCTTGTGCTCCTCCTCGAACCAGCCGGCGCCCAGCCCCAGTTCGACCCGCCCGCCGGACATCCGGTCCACCTGGGCGACCTGGATGGCCAGGACCCCGGGGAGCCGGAACGTGCCGGCCGTCATCAGCGTGCCGAGCCGGATCCGCTTCGTCTCCCGGGCCAGGCCGGCCAGGGTGATCCAGGCGTCCGTCGGTCCCGGCAGCCCGCCCCCCGAACCCATGCTGAGGTAGTGGTCGGAACGGAAGAACATACCACGTTGCCACCTAACTGGCTATGGGTCTCTGACCTGCTGATACATCCATCGTGGCACGCAAAAGCCCCGGTCGCCCTCCACGGGGGAGAAGGACGACCGGGGCAGTCAGGGGCCCGTCGGGGTCAGTGCGTTCGTCGGCGGACCGGGCTACGGGTGGCGTGCGTTCGGCGGCTCCACAGGCCGCTACACGGGGCCTCCTGGAGGCCGTAGAACTCGCCGCACGCCGCGCACCACAATGCCCCAGAGACAGGGTCTTGTAGGCCCACGTGAGCGCACCGGGGACACTGCGGCATAGCGGCCTCTCAGTCGGTCAGGTCGTACTCGCCGGCCTTCACGGCGCCCGACAGGACCGCCCAGTCTGCCGTAGAGAGCTCCAGAACGTGGAGCGGGTGATCGCTGTCCCGGAGAGCGACGATGCCCGGAACGTTCACGGCCACCTCCGGGCAGTTCCCCACACGTGCGTCACGGCACGCCTCGGTCTTGACGAATTCGAACTCCGGCCGCTTGGCCATGGTGGATTCCCTTCTCGTCGATACGTCGGGTGTTGCACGGGCGGGGGCACTCCGACCTCACCGGGCACCCCCGCCCGCTCCCGACACGGGCGCTCGCGAGACGCACCGTGCGGGCCTATCCCGCTCCCCCGGCTCGGGACGGTCCCCAAGCCGTTGGGCCTCACCGAGGGAGCGGAGCTCTATTCAGCCGGGACGACGACCGCGACGGTCTCGCACGTCCGGGAGAAAATCCCGTGCCCCGTCCGCCCCTTGTGCTCCATGCAGTCGACATCGGCCCGCTCCCCGTCAGACGTGGGAGCGACAGACCAGTCGCAATCCGGGTTGAGGCACCGGGCGGAGAACGTCGGCTCGGAATCCGGGTGACGGGTGATGCGGTGCTTCACGAACCTCAGGACGGTTCCCGCGGCGCTCACGACTTCACCGCCGGGACGGGGGTGGTGAAGATGCGTACCTTCGCCATTTCCTCCGACGTCGGAGCACGGAGCGACTCGGGCGGAACGGTCCACTCGCGACCTCCTCCCGGAGGACGCAGGTACACGCTGCCCGCATATCGCTCCTGCACTCGTCCGAGCGCGCCAGTTGCCGTGTCGACCACGTACCGACTCTTCGTCGGCTGCCAATCCTCTTCCGCCATCACACACCGTCCCCTCTTCGTCTCCGACGGTAGGGGGCGTGACGTGATCGGTTCCACGCAGTTCTACGGAGTTCTACGCGACTTAGGACGGCGCGGGGATAGCCCCTGCGATGAGCCGGTATGCGTCTGGACCGAAGACAGCAGCACGCGTCATTTCAAGGTGGGCCTCTACGCACTGCGCTACCTCCGACGGTGCAGTGATCGTCAATGCAGCCGTGAGGAGCTCAACGAACACCTTCTCGTCGTCGTACACCGTGAATGTCTCCAGCGGCCACCGGGCAGGCGCGCCGGCAGGAATGACGCCCAACGAGACGGCGGGGTATCGAGCAGCGTCGAGTAGGTGGAGAAGCTGCTCGGTCATCACGTCCGGGCCTCCGACATGGCGTCGGAGTGCCGCCTCTTCCACCACGAAGGCAAAGGTACGGCCGGACTCCTGGATGATGGTCGACCGCTCAACACGCGCATCCGCAGCCGCCGCAGAGTCGTCAGGGATGCGTTTTGCACGCGCGATGTCCGAGAGGAGCGCTACGGCGTAGGCACGTGTCTGGAGCATGCCAGGGATGAGCGTGGAGCTGTACGCCCTCATCTGTGCCGTCTCACGATGGATGCTCGCCCCTGCAACCTGCATGGGCCTGAGCCCGCTTCGGTTCCGTCGACGCCACTCCGAGTACATGGAGTCAGCAGTCCGGGCCGCCTCGATGATGTCGACCGCTTGGTCGTCTGCGCCGCAGACTCGACACCACGTGCGGATGTCCTCAGTTGACGGGGGTGTCACGGCGTTCTGAAGCCGGGACACCTTCGACTTCTGCCAACCCGTGCGCTCGACGATGTCCTGCCCCGTCAGCCCTGCGTCTAGGCGAAGATCGCGCAGACGCTTAGCAACGCGCTGACGCGCCTCTTCTATGCGGGCGGACGGGGCTTCAGACATGCCTCAGATCTCAAACTCACTGTGTGGGGTACCGCGCTCCCACACGATGTCGAACGCGTTGGTGCACCGCTGGATGAGGTCGGCATCGTAGGACATCTGGCCTCCGATGTGCCGCCCGTCACCGTCGAAGATCCCGAACTTCAGCGCGAAGTCGTCGAAGATCCAGACGTCGTTACCGGGGAGCATGATGTCCGATGCGGCGCTCCTGGACAGCCATCGGACGTCTTCACCCGCGGCAAGATTCTTCACCGTCCCAGCGTGCTCGAACCGGATGTAGTCCGAGACGGACTCAGAGACGACACGCGCCCTGCGTACCTGAACACCCCTGCCCACGCTGTCAGCAACGAGCTGATGGAAGTTTGACCACCAGGACGCGCGATCGCTGAAGTCCCTCGACGCCCCCGCCCTCCACTCAGCGAAGGCCGCGTCCTCCGACTCGACGCCGTAGACGTCTCGCATCTCCAGGTGCAGAGCGTGACGCGACGTCTTGGCCAAGAGCTCAGCGAACGTCGGGATGCTCGTTTGACACGAATCGCCTCCTTCAGCAGCTCTGTCATCCGCGCGGGGATTCGGATCACGGACTCGTTCGGTGCGATCGGGCCGAACTGCTCACACTCCGTGCGGGTCACGTCGTCCGCCGTCCAGCCCTGGAGGACGTAGTCCCCAGTCTGCTCGTCGACGAGGACGCTCGGGCAGTTCTCCTCTTCGCTGTTCGGGTCCTTACCTACGTAACGTAGCGACATGGCTGCTCCAAGGTCATTGAAGTTGCGCAGAGTTCTACGACCACCACGCCTGTGGGAGCGGCCGTCAAGAGCGCCTAGATGGGGAACCCCAGCGCCCGCATGTGACGTCGCCACAGTCGGCCGTGTTCGGGAGTGCAGTAGCGCTTCAGCCGGCCCGCCCCTGCGGTCTGCGGCACGTCGGCGCCGCAGTGTGCGCACGGCGTTGGCTGAGCCTTGATCGGCGTAGTGGTGTTCACGGGTGTTACCTCTCTCAGGAATGGGGGCGCCCCGCGGTCCATGTCGGATCCGCGGGGCGCGTGAGGGTGTGTGTGTTAGACGTTGCGTCCGTATTCGAGTGCGCGCGCCGTGTCGGCGTCGCGGATGTCAATCTCGGTGCGCACGATGTCGGTGAGTTCCCGATCTCCCAGGAAGGTGCGGGACTCCACGACGATGTTGGGAGTCCGTCCTCCGCCGGCCTGGAGCGACGCGGCCTGACGGACGAGCGACGCAGAGTCGGAGTTGCTGTAGACCTGCGTGGGGTGCAGGAAGCGAACCAACTCCGGCCCGTGCTCACCCACCCACGCCAGTTCGCCGACGTCGGGGAAGCCTCCCGATGCGTAGCCTCCCGGTCGCTGGTACGCGTTCGGGAGGTTGCCATAGCGACCCATCGCGTAAGCATCGAGGCGTACACGTTCGCCAGGGGGTTCGTCGAGACACCGTAGAGCTTCGGACCGACGCCGCGCATGTGGCCGGTGAAGGCCTCGAAAGTCGGCTCGATGACCTGCATGAGGCCAACCGATGGCGTGCCATTGCGGGCGTTCATGTCCCAGTTGTTGACGGCGTTGGGATTGCCGCCCGATTCCTGGTTCATCCGCCGGAGCGTGAGGTCCGCGTACTGCGGGGAGTTGCCCGTCATCCGGAGCGCTTGAAGAACGACGTTCCTCCAGCGCTCGACGCCGGATCCGCCTCCGCCTCCCCCACCGCCCGTCAGGAACGGCATTGGGTCGACCGGAGTCCCGTTCTTCCGCGCCTCCAGGTGGAGGTGAGGGCCGGTGACGTTGTCCGTCGCCCCAACCTTGCCGATCGTCTCGCCTGCCTGGACCGTGCTGCCGACTCGCGTCAGCATCTCGGACATGTGGGCGTACAGCAAGGACAGCCCGCCACCATGATTGATCATCACGTGGAGGCCGTAGGGTCCCCCGCCCTGCGCCATGGAGACGCGCCCGCCGGCCACAGCGTGAGTCGCCGTTCCGACGGCTGCCGGGAAGTCCAGGCCGGTGTGTCGGCCGGACGACCACATCGAGCCGCGCTGACCGAAGGGGGTACCGAAGGGGACGTTGACCGGACGGAGTCAGGCTCCGCCGCCTCCACCTCCGCTGCTTCCGTCGCCGCCGAAGCCGAGGAAGTCGAGCGCCTTGTCCTTCAGGCCGTCCAGCATCTTCCCGGGCGTCTTCGCAATGGAGCGCGCCCACGGGTTGGTGACGGGCCGCCCCTTCGGCACGTCGCCCGCCGTCAGGGCCGATCCTGACGCTGTGCGGGCCGCGCCGATTCCTGCGGGCCCTAGTTGCCCGGCCACCTCTATGGCGCCACGGTGGGTGCTGTCGCCGCGTACCCCCGATGTCGGCTCGGGGCAGAGGACAACGACAGCTCTGTGGTCTCGGGAGGACTCGAACCTCCGCACCCGGTTCCGTAGACCGGTGCTCTATCCGACCTGAGCTACGAGACCGCGACGTCGGCCGGCTGTGCCGGATGCCTCCGGAGAGACGACCGTCCGTCCTTCCGGACCACTCGCGCCGGCCATCTTCGTTATCAACCCGTTACCTCTTCGGCCTCTTCAACGGGCTTGGCCCACACGATGCCGAGCCTGTCGTCCGTCCGCTGACGGGTGGTTCCTCGCTTCGTGCGCGCGGATGCGGCAGTGATGTGGTCGACGAAGATGTCCAGGAAGGCGCGTCGCTCGTCGACGTCCCAACGAGACCAGATCCCGCCCTCTGCAAACGGATTGCCGTCGGAGTGCTCCACCCACTCGTCAATGGGCAGCCGTGTGGAGACGGAGGTCGACGCTGTCAGCTCTGCGATACGCGCCACGCAGCGCTCCTCGTGGTCGGCGTATTTCTTCATCGTGTCCCGGAAGGCTGCACGCGCGGTCGGCCCCTGGTAGGACTCCCGGTCTTCTGCGAGCTCCTTGATGCTCTGCTGGACGTGCTCCAACTGCGCTTCCTGTTCCGCCAGCTCTGCGGCGGCTTCAGGGTTCGCCCCTTGCTTGGCGAACCGCGCGCTTGCCACAGACAGAAGCTCCATGTCGTCGGGGTCCGACGGGTCAAGCGCTGAGATCCTGGCCCACACACGCTCCGCGACGATCTCGTCTGCGTCCACCTGCGGAACGCGCACCACATGCTTCGGGACATCGCCAACGCTTCGACGCAGGTTGCACACATATGCGCCAGCAGTGTTGGCGACGGTCAGCCCAGACCCGCAGAGTCCGCACCGCAGCTTCCCCCACGACCCCAGGAACGTGCGGCCTCCGACCCTGTCCCGGCGCACCGTCATCGCGCGGCCGTCCAACTGCGCCTGGATCGCGTACCACGCCGCAGGCTCGCGGAACCCCGTGTGCGGCCGTACCGGGTCTCCGGTCTCGTCGCGAAGGATCTGACGCCGCTTCGTCTTCTGATCCACGGGGCCGATTGCGAACCCTGCAAGGCGCGGGTCCCGCAGTAACCTCGTTACGACGGTGGCAGACCATTCGTAGTCCGCTCCGTCGCCGGAACCGCTCTTGCGCCGTCTCTGTGACGCCTGGCGTAGAGCGGTGGCCTTCTCCTCGTCGAGACTGGCCAGCGGTGTCCGCACACGCGCTTCCGTCAGTTGGGAGGCGACGGCCGTCGGATTGGCGCCGTCCTCCGCCTTCGTCAGGATACGTTCCACGGTATCGGCCGGCGTCATTGTCGGGCCGGGCGGCTCAGTGCTTCGCTCCCCCGGGGAAAGGATGCGGATCGTCAGACCGTCGACCTGAGTGGTGTCCGCCGTGAATCCGAACGGAACGGGCCCTGACGAATGAGACCCCCGGGCCTTCAGTTGTGCGAAGGCATCCTTGATGAATTTGGACTTGTTCGTCGACTCCTGGTGCGCGAGGCCGGCAATAAGGGCGAAGAACGCCACGCCAAACGGGTTGTCGTCCGACGTGTTGATGAAGGGCTCCTGCGTCGACACAAGGGCGACACCGTGCTTGGCCAACTCCTGTTGGATCTTGAGCGCCTCCGCGGCCCCCTGACGGGTCAGTCGCGAGAGCATGTAGATCACGACCACATCGAACTTCTTGGCCCTCGCGTCCTCCATAAGGCGCTCGAAGCCGGGCCGCACCACGTTAGGGTCATACCCGGACAGGCCCACGTCCGAATAGTCCGTGTCGACGTGGGTCCAGTTGTCCTGAGAGTTGATGTACGCGACGGACTTGTCCCGTTGCATCTTCGGGGACGCCTGGCTGTCCGTCTCGCTCTTGTGACTCTGCCGCTCGTAGCTGACGGCCCTGATCATGTCGTCTTCAGCCTTGTTCCCCAGGTGCACAAGCTCCATGAACGGATCCTAGGGGCTCACCTGGTAGTTACGATACTGGTTCTGAAGAAGGCGTCGAATCCGAGCTCCTCGGTGGCCCGGGCCACCGCGAGGAGGGTCTCGTAGTCGGCTCCCTGCTGGGGTTCGGTGAAGATGCGAAGGTCCATACCTCCATCCTGCACCGTCGGGTGCGTGTCAACCTCGCCGTCAGCTCCCCGTCCGCACCGGCTCGGGCGGGTGAATATCCGTCCCCGTGGCGGGGCGCGTCCTCCCTGGCCAGTGACCGGGGCCCGGCACCCGTCGTTGGCTCGGGCGGAGCCGGACCGCCCGGCCCGCGTGCCGGCGGCCGCTGCCGGTGCGTCTCCCTCATGGTCCCGTCCTCGGCGGCGGGACCCGGGCCGAGGAGGCCGCCATGTCCCAGGAAGCCGCGCCGGAGCGGGCCGTGCCCGAACATTCCGTGCCGCAGTCCGTGCCCGAGCAGAAGGGCGCCGAGGCTCCCAAGGGCCTGCTCCAGCAGATGGAGGAGCTGATGGCGGCGCTCTCCGCCGACCTCTCCCAGCTGGACGCCGACCTCCAGTCCACGTCCGACCGCCTGACCCCCTCTCCGGACCCCGAGCCCTGACGCGAGCCGCACCACGGGGGCCGGCGGCCCCGCTACCACGACGGGTTCCGGCCGCTCGGGCCCGCTCGGCCCCGGGCGGGGTCGGGCGGGCGGGCGCGCTCCCCGTCGCGCACGGCCAGGCGTCGCAGCATCCCGCGCACCCGGTCGCTCGACTCGTCGGCGGCGTCGATCGCCTCGATGCACTGCCAGTAGAGCCCTTCCTCATCGGTGGCGCAGGCCACTCCCACGAGCGCGATCCCCACTTCGCCGAGCAGCTCCCCGAGCGCGGTCAACGCCCCGCACGGGTCCGCCACTTCGGTCAGCCGGCCCGCGCGCGGGCCTCCGGAGCCCCAGGCCGGGTACTCCCCGATCTCGCTCAGGCCCCGCGCCTCGCCGCGCAGCTCCTGCGGTCCGCAGAGCGCGAGGTGACGCCCTATCGCCTGGGCGAGCGCCTGCGCCTGCCAGGCCTCCGCCACGATGTCCTGTGCTGTCCCGCTCTCCGCCAGCACCTGCCGGCCCAGCGCGATGAGTCGCTCCGCTTCCATCAACGCCGCCCCCGTTCGTACGACTTACTGCCCACTCACTCCACTACCCAGAGTGAGGCCGACTGAGCCTCAACACCAGAGGAATTCGGAAATCTGTGGACAGGAAGCCTGACAGGGATAAGTCGATCACTCCGAAGAGTGACGATCTTCGTTCGTATCGGCGTCCGTGAACCCCTCCTCGCTCCCTCCGCCCCGCCTCCGGACGGGAAACCGGACCTCGTTCCGGTCGATCTTGGCCGAGAGCGCCGCGAGCGGATCGACCCCGAGCACCTGGCAGAACTGGAGGAGGTAGGCGAGCACGTCCGCCACCTCGTCGGCGACCCGGTGCGCCGACTCCGGGTCGTCCATCACCCGTTCCGCCTGCTCCGGTGTCAACCACTGGAAGATCTCTAGGAGTTCGGCAGCCTCCACGCTGAGGGCCGCGGCCAGGTTCTTGGGGGTGTGGAAGGGCTGCCAGTCGCGGGCCGCCGCGAACTCGGCCAGTCTGCGCTGGAGCCCCGCCACATCGTTGTCGTCCGTCACCCGCTCAGGTCTACCACCGTCACCCCGGGCGTCCGGCGCGCCTCCCCCGCCGCCCGCTCCCCGACCGTCCCGGCCACCCGGATGTGACCGTCGGCGGCGATGCCCGTCGCGAGCCGCAGCAGTTCACCCACCTGGCGGCCGTCGAGGCCCCGGTCGAGGTCGTCGGCGAGCAGCGTCAGGCTCTGCATGGCGTCCGGCACCTCGGCGATCCGGTCCATCTCCAGTACCCCGGGGCCGGTGAGCAGGGTGAGTGCGAGGGCCAGGTAGCGGAGTTCGCCGTCGCCGAGGCGGCCGAGCGGGGTCGCGGGACGGCCGCCGCGTTCGAGGACGGCGCGGACGGTGCCCTCCGGGAGTTCCTGGACGCCGACTCCGGTGACCGGTCCCGCGCAGCCCGCCCCGGCGACGGTGGCGAGGCGGTGGTGGCGGCGCGGGCAGTCCGTGTGGGTGCGGTGCAGGACTTCGGCGAGGTTCCCGCAGCCGCGCCACAGCCGCCCCTCGCCCGGCGGTACGGGGGCCCGCATCCGCTCGGGCCGGGGGTCGCAGGCGAAGGCGGACCGCAGGCCGATGACCACCTGCTCGGCGGCGGCGAGGACCTCCAGCTGCCCCTGGGTCTTGCCCGCGACCCGGAGGGGAAGCAGGGCCGTGCCGAGCAGGTCGTCGGGGAGCGGGGCGCGGGTGACGGGGGTGCTGCCCGCCGTGTGCCACGCGGCCTGGACGGTGTTGCGGCCGGGGTCGCGGAGCGCGGTGGCGAGCAGGGTGCGGCCCCGGCCGGTGAGCCGCTCGCCGACGATACGGAGCCGGGGCTCGGCCTGCACGGCGAGGTCCAGGTGGACGGGGCCCTCGGGTCCGTCGACCGTGCATCCGATCCGGAAGCCGCGTCGGCCCTGGGCGTCGGGCCGGGCACGCTCGGGGACGCAGTCGGTGGCGTCGGGGAACACCTCGTCGAGCGGGTCGCCCGCGCCGAGCCTGGCGAGCGCCTCGTACGCCCGCAGGGTGGTGGACTTGCCGCTGCCGCTGGGCCCGGCGAAGAGGGTGACGGGGCCGAGTGCGTGCACGGCGGAACGGTGGGCGGCGAACGCGGAGAGCCGCAGTTCGGTGACGGCGGGCCGGGCGGTGAGCGGTCCGCCCCGGCCCGGTCCGCCCCGGCCCGGCTCGCCCCGGACCTCCGCCGCGACCGGGCCCCGCGCCTCGGGGACGGAGGCGCGGGGTCCCGCCGTACGGGGTCCCGAGACGCGAAGCCCGGAGGCGCCGGGCCCCGCAACACGCGGGCCTGCGACACGCGGGCCTGCGACACGAGGGCCGGAACCGCGGGGCCCGGACACGTGGGCGGCGGAAGCGGGCGCGGCGGAGGAAGTGCCGACCGAAGAGAAGTCGGCCGAGGAAGTGTGAACCGGGGAAGAGTGAACCGAGGAAGGGGGAACCGAGGACGGAGAAGTCGAGGAAGGAACGACGTCGGAGGAGGGGGTGTCTGACGCGCGGGCGAACGTGGAGCCGCCGGTGAGGTCCATGCCCGGACCGTACGCAGACCATTCCCTGACGAACCGTTACGGCAAGATGACCTTCCTACGATCGAGGGACGCCGGCGGTCCTGCCGCCGACGACCTCTTCCCCGTCCCCGCCCTCCGCGCCCTCGACCTCCGTGCCGGCCGGGGCCAGCAGGAAGACGTTCCGGTCGACGCGGTGCATCCCGCTGCCGAGGCCGAAGACGACGCCGCTGCTGAAGTCGAGGATCCGCTTGGCGACCTCGGTGTCGGCGCTCGTCAGATCGAGGAGCACCGGGATCTGGGCGATGAGGTACTCGGCGACCTCACGGGCGTCGGCGAAGACCTGCACGCGGAGCACGACCATGCGGCGCTGCTCGGCGGATTCGTACTGCTCGGGGATCGTGCGGTGGTCGACCCTGGACGGCCATTCGTCACGGCCGCGCAGGGGCAGGACCTGGGCGAGGCCCTCCCACTGCTCGTCGGTGACGTCGTACCTCTCGTACCTACTCATGGGTCCATCCTCCCGCTCCTCACCCGTTCGGCCCAACAACGACACGAGGTGATGGCCCGGGGGGCGGTCCGCGCGCGGCCGCTGGTCAGCCGGTGCCCTGACCTGCGCGGGCGGGCGGGACGGAGTACGTGACGGTGGCGGAGGCCGCCAGATCGCCTGCCTCGTCCCTGAGTTCGGCGAGGACCACGCAGAGGCGCCGGCCGAACTTGGCCATGCGCGCGTGCGTCCTGAGCAGTCCGGGGCGGGGGCGGTTGAGGTAGCTGATCTGGAGCGAGGTGGTGAGCGCCATCGGAGTGGGTCGTCCGAGCCGGGCGTTGATGAGGAGGAACGCGGCGAGGTCGACGAGTCCGGCCTGCTCGGGGCCGGAGATCGTGCCGCCGGGGCGGGTACGGAGCCGGGCGCCGTCGGCCTCCATGAGCAGGTGCGTCCCGCTCGCGTCGGTGACCCGGCAGGCCGCGTAGTCGGGGAACTGCCGCTGGACGAGCGCGTTGAGCTCGTCCGGCGACAGCGGGAGCACAGCGGGCGCGGAAGCCGGGTCCGGGGCCCGCACCGCGGCGGACACGGAGGCCGGATCCAGGGCCTGCGCCACGTCGGACGCAGAGGCCGGATCCAGGGCCTGCGCCACGTCGGACGCAGAGGCCGGATCCGGCGTCCGCGTGCCGCGTATCGGGCTCCCCGTGTCCCTCATCAGGCGAAGCTCTTCGCCAGTCGGCGGAGGCCTTCCCTGATCTCGTCGGCCGAGTGCGTCGTGAACGACAGCCGCATCGCGCCCGGGTCCGGCTCGCCGCAGAAGAACGGCGCACCCGGCACGTACGCCACCTCGTGGCCGACGGCCGTCTTCAGGAGGGCCGTGGCGTCGTGGCCCGCGGGGAGGGTCGCCCAGATGAACATGCCGCCCTCCGGCCTGTTCCACCGGCTGCCCTCGGGCAGGGCGCCCGGCAGGCCGTCGAGCATGGCGTCCCTGCGCTCCTGGTAGGCGGCGCGCATCACCGCGACGTGCGCGTCGAGGTCGCTGTCGCGCAGATAGCGGGCGGCTGCGGCCTGGTCGATGGTCGAGGTGTGCAGGTCGGCGGCCTGCTTGGCGATCACGCAGGCGCGGCGGAGACCGGCGGGGGCGCGCAGGAAGCCGAGGCGGAGGCCGGGGGCCATGACCTTGGAGAAGGAGCCGAGCAGGACGGTGCGGTCGGCCGCGACGGGGTCGGCGGCGATGGCGGGGACGCGCTCGCCGTCGTAGCGCAGTTCGCCGTACGGGTCGTCCTCGACGATCCAGAAGCCGTGCCGCGCGGCGGCCTCGGCGACGGCGTGGCGGCGCTCGGCGGGGAGGGTGCGGCCCGTGGGGTTCTGGAAGGTGGGGACGATGTAGAGGAGGGTGGCCTTCTCGCGGGCCGCGATCTCCTCCAGGGCCTCCGGGATGAGGCCCTGGTCGTCGGTGGGCACGGGGACGACGCGCGCGCCCGCGAAGCCGAAGGTCTGCAGGGCGGCGAGGTAGCAGGGGTTCTCGACGAGGACGACGCTGCCGGGTTCGACGAGGGCGGTGGTGAGGAGCGTGAGGGCCTGCTGCGAGCCGGTGGTGATGAGCAGGTCGTCGGCGTCCGTGGGCAGTTCGCGCGCGGTGAGCCGGTCGGCGATGGCGGTGCGCAGGTCGGGGTCGCCCTCGGTCGTCGAGTACTGGAGGGCGGTCTGCGGGTTCTCCGCGAGGACCCGGTCGTACGCCGTGCGGATGCCGGCGATGTCGAACAGCTCGGGGGCGGGCAGGCCTCCGGCGAACGAGATCACTTCGGGCCGTGCCGTGAGCGCCAGGATCTCCCGTACCGGCGACGAGCCGACGTTGGCCAGCCGTGAGGTGGTGGCCGGCGCGGGCACGGAGGGGGTGGTGGAGGTGGCGTTCGCGGGCGCGGAGGCGGCAGAAAGCATGGCGCCAGCATATAGAGATTCAAGACGGTGTCCAGGTCGTTCGATTCCCGTCCGGCGTGGCCGAGTTGACACTCTTCCGGACCCTCACGCGGGGTGAATTCCGGGCAAGTCGGCGGCCTGCCGCCTGTTTGCTCCGTACCTGATTCGGCCATGATTCGGCCACTCTGCGGGCCGTGTGAATCCGGCCGCCGGCAGTGAATTCGGAGGATTCCCCTCCTCCTCTCCTTCGCGCTGGTCGCTTCGGGAGAGGGCGGGCGGGGTGATCTTCCTCCCTCTTGTCCGACGCGCCGCGACCGGTTCTTGATCCGGTTCTCCGCGCGCCGTGGACGACTCGGGGAAATCGGCCATTCCGGTCCTCGGTCTCATTGATGGACGGCTGTGCCGTGGATAGCGTTCGACCGCTCCACCACCGCGATGTCAGCGGTCTTTCGGGTCGAAGTCGAACGAGCGAGGCGAGTGGATCACCATGGCATCTTCCGTTCCCGTCGACGAGGCGGTCGTCGTCCGTACTCCCGAGGAATTCCTCGCCATGCCCGAGGACTACCGGGAGATCGCCGTCCGGGGAATGATCGTCAACACCGAGGGCGAACTGTCCGGCGCCGACGACTACATCCAGGTGTTCCTGCCGCTCGCGCCGAACGCCGAGGAACGGCAGGTGTGCGCCGAGCGTGCCGTCGAGGAGTACGACCACTACAAGATCGGCAAAAGGATCCTGGCCGGCGTCGGCGTGGACACCGGTTACATGGAGCAGCAGCGGCTCGCCGACCGTGATCTCTTCGCCGGCCACGAGTTCCACACGTGCACCACCTGGGCCGAGCGCGGAATCTTCTCGTACATCGGCGAGGAGACCGCGATGGTGATGATCTCCGAATTCGCGCAGAGCAGTTACAAGCCGTGGGCCGAGGCGGTGCGCACGATCATTCTCGACGAGAAGGTGCACATCGCGCACGGCGCGCGTGTCTGCCGGAATCTCGCCCGCACAGGGGAGGGCCGCGAGGAACTCCAGCAGGGGCTCGACCGATTGTGGCCGGGATTCAACCGGATCTTCGGGAGCGCGCGTTCGGAGCGGTCGAAGCTCGCGGTCCGCTTCGGTCTCCGGCAGACCACCAACGGGGAGGCGCGGGACATCTGGCGGGCGAAGGTCACCCCGCGGATCGAGGGCCTCGGCCTCAAGGTCCCGGAGTAGACCGAGCAGACCCGAGCAGACACCAGCAGGCCTGATCAGGCCGAGCAGACCCGAAGAGCCACGAGTCGCTCCGAACAGCCCCGAGCAGCCCGAGGAGCCCCAGAGGGCCGGGCAGCAGCGCGCACGAGACACCGAGCAGTCGTCCGACCGAGGAGTCCGCACCCCATGGCCACCCCCCTGACCATCACCCCGCGCCCGCTCGGCCGCCGTGAGGCGAAGGAGCGCACCGCCGCCCTCCTGGCCGAACGTCCCGATCTCGCCGAGCGTCTGCACCGGCTGCGCCGTCTCGGCCGGGAGGTGCGCTCGTGCGAGGTGCACCTGACCAACACCTGCAACATCCGCTGCAAGGGCTGCTGGTACTTCGAGGGCGGCTTCGACACCGCCGTGCGCGAGCTCTCGGACCTCGACCGGATCCGTGCCTTCGCCCGCCGGCTGCGGGACGAGGGGGTCAACCAGGCCACCCTCATCGGCGGTGAGCCGACCCTGGTGCTGCGCCGGGTGGAGGCCTTCGTCGAGGAGCTGCCGTACATCACGATCTCGACGAACGGTCTGCGTCCGATGCCCGTGCAGGGCTTCGAGCACATCGCCGTGGCCGTCAGCATCTTCGGCGGCGGGCCGCTCGACGACGACCTGCGGGCCATCCGGGTCAACGGCTCGAAGTTCACCGGCCTGTTCGACACGGCGCTGTCGCACTACAAGGACGATCCGCGGGTGCTGTTCATCTTCGCGCTCTCCGAGGCCGGGTTGCCGTACCTCGAACCGACCGTGCGCAGGATCGCCGAGAACGGCAACATCGTCACCTTCAACTTCTACAGCGAGCACGGCTCCGACAACCCGATCCGGATCGCGAACGAGCGCCGCGTCCTCGACGAGGCCCTGCGGGTCAAGGAGGCGTATCCGGAGGCCGTGGTCAGCCACCCGTACTTCATCCGCAGCCTCATCACCGGCACCTCGCACTGGGGGGCGCGCTTCGGGTACGACGTGTGCCCGAGCCTCAGCGTCGACCACCCCGACCACGAGGAGCGGGTGGCCAACGGGAACCCGGTGATCCCGGGCTTCGCGGCCTGGGGCGCCGACTACGAGTCGCTGCAGTTCTGCTGCACGTCCGGGGACTGCGGCGGCTGCCGCGACAGCCAGGCCGTCTACAGCTGGCTGGTGGTGAGCGCCTCCCGCTTCCTGGACAGCGCCGCGCGCCTGGAGGAGTGGGTGGACATCGCGGAGAGCTACTGGCGGCAGTGGCACTGGTCCCCGTACCACGCCTCGAAGCTCATCACCCCCTGACCGCAGCCCCGGCCCCTTACCTCGTACCTCGTACTTCATGGGAGAGTCATGTCCGAGACCTCAGCGACATCCGCGGTGTCCACGACGCTGGACCGCGCCTCCATCGAGCAGTTCATCACCGACGCCCTCGTCGAGCTGGGCGTCGACGCCGCCGACGTCGTGCCCGGGGCCGCGCTCGACGATCTGGAGATCGACTCGCTCGACATGGTCGAGCTCGCGCAGTCCGTCAAGCGGGACCTCGGCGTCCCCGTCCGCACCAAGGACTTCGACGGGATCGACACCGTCGGCGGGATCCTCGAACTGTGCTACGAGAAGGCCGGAGTTGAGTGATCCGCGCCAGGGCCGGGAGGTCGTCGTCACCGGTTTCGGCGCGGTCACCCCGCTCGGCGTCGGCGCCGGCGTGCTCCACGAGCGCGCCGTCGCCGGGGACGTGGCGGTGGCGGGTTCCCATCCGGCCGTCCGGCACGCGGACTTCACGGCCGCCGACCACCTGCCGCGGAACCTGGTGCGCCGCACCGATCGATTCACCCAGCTGGCCCTTGTGGCGGCCGAGGAGGCCCTGACGCAGGCCGGGAAGCGGGACGGCGCGCCGTCGCCCTGGCCGCCCGAGCGGGTCGCCTGCGTCATCGGCTGCGGGCTGGGCGGCACGGCCTCCTTCGAGGCGCAGCGGGAGGTGTACGGGAGGGACGGCGCGGGGTTCGTGTCGCCGCTGATGATCCCGCAGATGATGGCGAACGCGGCCGCCGCCCATCTCTCCATGCGGCACGGGTTCCACGGCGAGAGCCTGTGTGTCGCGTCGGCGTGCAGCAGCGGCGCCCAGGCCGTCGGTACGGGGATGCGGCTGCTCGCCTCGGGCGCGGCCGACGCCGTCGTGGTCGGCGGTGCCGAGGCCTCCTCGTCGGAGCTGGTGGCGGCCGCCTTCGCGAACGCCGGCGCGCTCTCCCCGAGCGGTTGCTCCCGTCCCTTCGACGGGGACCGCGACGGCTTCGTGATCGGCGAGGGGGCCGGGATCCTCGTCCTGGAGACGGCGGCGGGCGCCGCCCGGCGCGGGGCCGAGGCCCTCGGAGTCGTACGGGGGTACGGGGCGACCTCCGACGCTCATCACGTCACCGCGCCCGACCCGAGCGGCGGGCCGGCGGGCCGGGCGGTGTCGCTCGCGCTGCGGGGGGCGTCGGTGGCGCCCGGGGAGCTGGCGTACGTGAACGCGCACGGGACCGGCACCGCGCTCAACGACCGGCTTGAGTGCGAGGCCCTGCGGGGTGTCCTCGGGGCCGAGGTCCTCGCGGAGCTGCCGCTGTCCTCCGGGAAGGGCGCCCTCGGGCACCTCTTCGGGGCGGCGGGCGCGGTCGAGGCGATCGCCACCCTCCAGGCGCTGCGGCACGGCGTCGCGCCCCCGACGGCGGGGCTGCGCCGTCCGGACCCGGCGCTCGGTCCGCTCGACCTCGTGCGTACGGCGAGGAAGCTCACCGCGCGGGCGGGCGCGGGCGGGTTGTTCGGGCTCTCCACCTCGTTCGGCTTCGGCGGACACAACGCGGCCCTGGTCCTGGCCGTGGAAGGGCGGTCCTGATGCGCGCGTCCCGCGATCCCCACGGCGTCCCCGACCTGCTCGGCTTCGCCGGGCGCCGCTATCTGGTCACCGGGGTCCTCAACGACGACTCCATCGCCTGGCACACCGCGCGGGCGCTCCAGGAGGCGGGCGCGGAGGTCCTGCTGACGGGTTTCGGGCGGACCCGGCGGATCACGGAGGCGGCGGCGTCCGGCCTTCCGTACCCGGCCGACGTCCTGGAGCTGGACGTGACGCGGCCCGAGGACCTCGACGCGCTGACGAAGGAGCTGGAGCGCCGCTGGGGCGCGGTGGACGGTGTCCTGCACGCGATCGCCGCCGCCCCGCAGTCCGCGCTCAGCGGCAACTTCCTCACCACGCCCGTGGAGAGCGCGACGCTCGCCCTGCGCACGGCGGCGTTCTCGCTGCACTCGCTGACCACCGCGCTCGCCCCGCTGCTGCGCGAGGGCGGGGGTGCGGGCGGGGCCAGGGGCAGTGTCGTCGGGCTCGACTTCGACTCGTCCGGGGCGTGGCCGGGTTACGACTGGATGGGCGTCGGGAAGGCCACGCTCGGTGCGGTCTGCCGCTATCTCGCGCTGTATCTCGGGCACTCCGGCATTCGCGTCAACCTCGTGGCCGCCGGCCCGGTCGAGACCGTGGCCGGGCGGGCCGTCAGCACGTTCGACCGGATCGCGGACCGCTGGGAGCAGGAGGCGCCGCTCGGCTGGAGCCGCGCCGATCCGGCGCGGCTCGTCGGCCCGGTCCTGTTCCTGCTGTCGGATCTGGCGGCCACGGTCACCGGGGAGATCGTGCACGCGGACGGGGGGATGCACGCCGTCCGGATGGGGGTCGGCGCCGTCGGCGAACCCCCGGGCATCGGCGCGCAGCCCCGCGCGGGCAAGGACGACCGCACGTGAAGAACGGCTGCGCATGAAGAACGACCGCACGTGGAGCGCGACTGCGCATGGAGAACAACTGCGCATGAAGAACAACCGCACGTGAAGGACGACCGCACGTGAAGAACGACCGCGCGGGAAGCGCGACCGCACGCAATGGAGGACCGCTCGTGAAGGAGGACCGCTCATGACCGCGGCGATCGTCGGCGTCGGCTCCGCGCTGCCCGAACGGGCCGTGCCCAACAGCCACTTCGCCGCCATCGGTTCCTCCGACGAGTGGATCGTCAAGCGGACCGGCATCCGGCAGCGCCACTTCCTGCCGGAGGACGGGCACCTCGCCGACCTCGCCCTGGCGGCGGCCCGGACGGCGCTCGCCCAGTCGGGGCGCACCGCGCGCGAGGTGGGGCACGTCGTCGTGGCGACCACGACCCCCGACCGTGCCACCCCGGGCCTCGCCGTGGAGGTGGCCGCCCGGCTCGGGGCGGACCGGGCCGCCGCGTTCGATCTGCACGCGGCCTGTGCCGGGTTCGTGTACGCCCTTGACCACGCGGTCGCCCTGATCGAGTCGGGCCGGGCGGGCACCGTCCTGGTCTGCGGCGCCGAGGCGCTGACCCGGATCACCGACCACGAGGACCGGTCGACGGCGGTGCTGCTCGGCGACGGCGCGGGGGCGGTGGTCCTGACCGAGGTGGGCAGGGGCGACGGTCCCGAGCCGGCGTTCCGGCTCGGTTCGGACGGGGATCTGATTCCGCTGCTCTACGCCGACCGGTACGACCGGAAGCTGCGGATGGACGGCCCGGAGATCTTCGTGCAGGCGGTGGAGCGGATGAGCGAGGCGGCCCGGGACGTCCTCGCGCGGCGGGAGCTGACCGCCGACGACGTCGACCTGTTCGTCGCCCACCAGGCCAACGCGCGGATCGTACGGGCGGTGGGCAAGGAGCTCGGTGTCCCGCCGGAGCGGCTGTACCTCAATGTCGACCGGGTCGCCAACACCTCCTCCGCCTCCATTCCGATCGCCCTCCACCAGGCCTGGCGGGAGGGCCGCCTCGGCCCGACGGGCCTGCTGGGGGTGGCGGCGTTCGGGGCGGGCGTCACGTGGGGGGCGGGCGTGATCGGCTGGCGCCTGGAGGGCGGGGAGAGCCGATGAGGTCGTCACGCGGACACGGAGAGCCGATGAAGACGTCTCGCGAACGCGGACAGCCGTTGAAGACGTCTCGCGGACGCGGTGAGCCGGTGAAGACCTCCCCCTTCCCCGTACTCGCCGAGCTCACCGCCCCGGACGGCGCCGCGTTCGTGGTCCGCGTCCACGCGCGGCCCGAGCCGACCGCCCCGGTCGTGGTCGTCCTTCCCGCGATGGGCACCGCCGCCCGCCACTACACGCCGCTGGTACGGGCGCTGCACCGGCGGGGCGCGACGGTGGTGACGACGGACCTGCGGGGTCACGGCGAGAGCACCCCGGTTCCGGTGCGCGGGGTCCGGTTCGGCTACCGGGAGCTCGTCGAGCACGACATCGGCGCGGTCCTCGACGCCGTCGAGCGGGCCTTCCCGGAGGCGCCGAGGCTGCTTCTGGGGCACAGTCTCGGCGGCCAGCTCGGTCTGGTGCACTGCGGTCTGCTGCGGCCGCGTGTCGCGGGGGTCGTCCTGGTCGCGAGCGGTTCGGCGTGGTGGCGCGCGCTCGGTACGGGGGCGGATCCCCGGCCGGGGGTGCGGTGGCTCATACGGAGTCTGCTGTGCGTGGCCGGTGCGGAGCTGCTCGGGTACTGGCCGGGGCGGCGGTTCGGCTTCGGCGGGCGGGAGTCGGTGGGCGTGATGCGGGACTGGGCGCGGCAGATGCGTACCGGGCGGTACGGGGCCCGGGGCGCGGCCGCGGACTACGAGGAGGCGCTGCGGGGCGTCGGCCTGCCGGTGCTCGCCGTCGACGTGGAGGGTGACGCGCTCGCACCGCCGCGGGCCGTGGACCACCTGTGCGCGAAGCTCCCGTCGGCGCGGGTCGAGCGCTGGAGCTACCGGTCGTCGGACGCGGGCGGACGGCGGCTCGACCACTTCCGCTGGATCCGGCACAACACGGGCCTGGTGGAACGGATCGCGGCGTGGGCGCGGTTCCCGGCGACGGGCGACGCCGGCGAGGGGCAGGCCACCGGCACCCGGTCGGAGGCCCGGGCGTGAGCGAAGGAGTACCTGTGATGAGCGTCGACGACGGCACGGTTCCCGCGCTGCTCGCCCGGAGCGCGGGCGCGCATCCCGACCGGGGCGCGCTGCGGCTCGGCGCCGAGACGCTGACGTACGGCGCGCTCGACGACCTGGCCGGCCGGGCCGCCGCGCTGCTCCACGCGCGCGGGGTGGGGCCGGGTGACCGGGTGGCCCTCATGCTGCCGAACAGCACGCTGTTCGCGGTGCTCTACTACGGCGTCCTGCGGGCGGGCGGGATCGTCGTCCCGCTCAATCCGCTGCTGCGCGCGGGCGAGGTCCGCCACTGTCTGGCGGACGCCGAGGCCGCGCTGATTCTGTCGTGGCACGGGGACGGCGGGGCGGCCGCCGAGGGGGCCCGGCTCGCGGGCACCCCGCACCTGGTGGTCGAACCGGCCGCCTTCACCGCGCTGTTGGCGGGCCACGCGCGCGTGGAGGCCGTTTCCCGTACTCCCGGGGACACGGCGGTGGTGCTCTACACCTCCGGCACGACCGGGGCGCCGAAGGGCGCGGAGCTCACCCACCGCAACATCCGGCGCAATGTCGACGAGGGCGTGCGGGTCCTGGAGCTCGGCCCTTCGGACGTGGTCTTCGGCGGGCTGCCGCTCTTCCACTCCTTCGGGCAGGTGATGGGGCTGAACTGCGCGGTGGCCGTGGGCGCCTGTCTGACCCTCATGGCCCGCTTCGACCCGGCGGGCGCGCTCGCGCTCGTCGCCCGGGACAGGGTCACGGTCTTCCTCGGTGTCCCCACCATGTACGGGCTGCTGCTGCGGCACCCGGACCGTGCCGTGCACGACGTCTCGTCGCTGCGGGTCTGCCTGTGCGGCGGCTCGCCCCTCCCGGTGGCGGTGCTGACCGGCTTCGAGTCCGCCTTCGGGTGCGCCGTCCTTGAGGGGTACGGCCTGTCGGAGTCGTCGCCGCTGGCCTGTGTGAACCGGATCGACCGGCCGCGCTCCCCCGGCACGATCGGCATCCCCGTCGAGGGGGTGGAGATGCGGGTGGTGGACCGGGACGGCAAGGAGGTCCCGGACGGTGAGGTCGGCGAGCTCGTCATCCGGGGCCACAACGTGATGAAGGGGTACTGGCGCCGCCCGGAGGCCACGGCCGAGGCGGTACGGGACGGCTGGCTGCACACCGGGGACCTCGGCACCCGGGACGCGTCCGGCGACTTCCGGGTCGTCGACCGCGTCAAGGACGTCGTGATCCGGGGCGGGTTCAACGTGTATCCGAGGGAGGTGGAGGAGGTCCTCCACCTGCACCCGTGCGTGGCGGAGGCGGCCGTGCTCGGCGTCCCGCATCCGGTGCACGGGCAGGAGGTCGCGGCCGCGGTCGTCCTGCGGCCCGGGGGCCGGGTCTCCCCCGACGAGCTGCGCGCGTACGTGCGGGAGCGGCTCGCCCCGTACAAGTACCCGCGCCGGATCTGGCTGACGGACGCGCTCCCGAAGGGCCCGACGGGGAAGGTGCTCAAGCGGGAGATCGTCCCGCCGGAGGGGCCGCCCTCCGTGGACATGGCCTCCGGTCAGGCCTGACCGGCGTCCGCCTCCGCGTCCGCGTCCGCCCACAGGGAGCGCACGTGGCCGAGGTGGCGCCGCATACAGGCCTCGGCGCCGGGCGCGTCCCCGGCGATCATCAGGTCGAGGAGTTCGAGGTGTTCCTCGGCGGAGGAGACGAGCTTGCCGGCCTCGTCGAGGCCGGTCAGGCCGTAGAGCCGGGAGCGCTTGCGCAGGTCTCCGACGGTCTCGACGAGCCGCTCGTTCCCGGAGAGGGCGAGCAGTGCGAGGTGGAAGCGGCGGTCCGCCTCCAGGTAGCCGATGAGGTCGTGCTCGCGGGCGCGCGAGACGATCTCATCGGCGACCGGGCGCAGCTCCTCCAGCTGCTCCCGGGTGGCCCTGCGGGTGACCCGGCCGATGGTGGGGACCTCGATGAGGGTCCGCAGCTCGGTGTACTGGTCGAGGTCCCGCTCGCTGACCTCGGTGATGCGGAAGCCCTTGTTGCGGACGGGCTCGACCAGGCCCTCCCGGGCCAGGTCGAGCATGGCCTCGCGGACCGGGGTGGCGGAGACGCCGAGGTCTCCGGCGAGGCCGGGGGCCGAGTAGACCTGGCCGGGGCGGAGTTCCCCGGCGATCAGGGCGGCGCGAAGGGCGTGGCCGACCTGGTCGCGGAGCCGTTCCTGGGCTCTGACGAGGCCGTACTGCTTCAGGTCACCCATCGTGCGTCCTCCGAGATGTCACGGAGGAGCATCGTACAATGTCACGTTTCTCTGGCCGGACGGTCCCTGAGGGGGTTCAGAGCAGGAAGCCGGCGGGGAACGGGTCGTCGGGGTCGAGGAAGTACTGGGCGGTGCCGGTGATCCAGGCGCGGCCGGTGAAGGCCGGGACGACGGCAGGCAGCCCTCCGACGGTCGTCTCGCCGACGATCCGGCCGGTGAACTCGGTGCCGATGAAGGACTCGTTGACGAAGTCGGTGCCCGGGGCGAGCAGTCCGCGCGCGTGCAGCTGGGCCATGCGGGCGCTGGTGCCGGTGCCGCACGGGGAGCGGTCGAACCAGCCGGGGTGGATGGCCATGGCGTGGCGCGAGCGGGTCGCGTCGGAGCCGGGGGCGGTCAGGTAGACGTGCTTGACGCCGGCGAAGGAGGGGTTCTCGGGGTGGACGGGCCGGTCGGGGCCGGCGTTGATCGCGTCCATGACGGCGAGCCCGGCGGCGAGCAGCTCGTCCTTGTGGGCGCGGTCGAAGGGCAGGCCCAGGGAGTCGAGGTCGACGAAGGCGTAGAAGTTGCCTCCGTACGCGAGGTCGTAGGTGACCGTGCCGAAACCGGGGACGTCGGTCTTGAGGTCGAGGCCGACGGAGAAGGCGGGCACGTTGGTGAGGGTGACGGAGCGGGCCCGGCCGTCCTCGACGCGGACGTCGACGCTGACGAGCCCCGCGGGGGTGTCGAGGCGGACGGTGGTGACCGGTTCGACGACCGGCACCATGCCCGTCTCGACGAGGACGGTGGCGACGCCGATGGTGCCGTGTCCGCACATCGGGAGCAGGCCGGACACCTCGATGTAGAGGACTCCGTAGTCGGCGTCGGGGCGGGTGGGCGGCTGGAGGATCGCGCCGCTCATCGCCGCGTGGCCGCGCGGTTCGTACATGAGGAGGGTGCGGACGTGGTCGAGGTGCTCGACGAAGTGGAGCCGCCGCTCGGCCATGGTGGCGCCGGGGATGATCCCGAAGCCGCCGGTGATGACGCGGGTGGGCATGCCTTCGGTGTGGGAGTCCACAGCGTGGTAGACGTGGCGGGTGCGCATGGGGCCCCTTCTGGTGGGTGGATGACGGGATTTACGCGTGGCCGTCGGCGAGGACCTTCTCCGTGGCGGCGCGTACGACGGCCTCTTGTTCGGGCGTCAGCGGGAGGCGGGGCGGCCGGGTGGGGCCGCCGGTGTGGCCGGCGAGGTCCATGGAGAGCTTGATGGCCTGGACGAACTCGGTTCTGGAGTCCCAGCGGAAGAGCGGGTGCAGCGCGCGGTAGAGCGGCAGCGCGACCGCGAGGTCGCCTGCGACGGCGGCGCGGTAGAGGGTGGCGCAGGCGCGCGGGAGGGCGTTGGGGAAGCCGGCGATCCAGCCGACGGCGCCGGCGAGGGCGAGTTCGAGGAGGACGTCGTCGGCGCCCACCAACAGGTCGAGGCCGGGGGCGAGTTCGGCGAGTTCGTAGGCGCGGCGAACGTCGCCGCTGAACTCCTTGACGGCGACGATGGCGCCGTCGGCGTGGAGGCGGGCGAGGAGGGCGGGGGTGAGGTCGACCTTGGTGTCGTACGGGTTGTTGTAGGCGACGACGGGCAGTCCGGCCTGGGCGACCTGGGCGTAGTGGGCGCGTACGGAGCGCTCGTCGGCGCGGTAGGCGTTGGGCGGCAGGAGGAGGACCGAGCCGCAGCCGGCCTCGGCGGCCTGCTCGGCCCAGCGGCGGGCCTCGGCGCTGCCGTACGCGGAGACGCCGGGCATGACTCTGGCCCCGTCTCCGGCGGCTTCGACGGCGGTACGGACGACCTGGGCGCGCTCGGCGTCGGTGAGGGTCTGGTACTCGCCGAGGGAGCCGTTGGGGACGACGCCGTCGCAGCCGTCGGCGATCAGCCGGGCCACGTGCCGCGCGTAGGCGTCGTGGTCGACGGTGCCGTCCGCGCGGAAGGGGAGGGCGGTGGCGACCATGATCCCGTGCCAGGGGTGGGGGCGGGGGGCGGGCATGTGCGCTTGGGCCATGAAGGACTCCCTTGTGTGGTGTGTGACATTTTATTGAAAGGGGCGAGGTCCACAAGAGTGCGGCACGGGCCCGGTTCTGACGACTTCTCACGTCCCGGGAACCTCGGGCTCCACCGCTACGTTCTACAAGTCCGTAGAAACAATCGACGTCTGGAGTACTCGACCATGGCTCTGTGGGACCGCATCAAGGAATCCGCATCGGGGATGCAGACCCAGCTGGTGGCGAAGAAGAACGACCTGAAGAGCGGCGCGTTCCGCGACGCGAGCATGGCCATGTGCGCGCTGGTCGCCGCCGCCGACGGAACGATCGACCCCGCCGAGCGCCGTCGGGTCGCCCAGCTCATCGCGACCAACGAGGTGCTGCAGAACTTCGACGCGAGCGACCTCCAGCGCCGGTTCGACGCCAACCTGGACAAGCTCACCGCCGACTTCGACTTCGGCAAGGTCAGCGTGCTCCAGGAGATCGCCAAGGCGAAGAAGAAGCCGGCCGAGGCCCGGGCCGTCGTCCAGATCGGCATCGTCATCGGCGGCGCTGACGGCGACTTCGACAAGACGGAGCAGGCCGTGGTGCGGGAGGCGTGCTTCACGCTCGACCTGCCGCCGCACGAGTTCGACCTCTGACTCCCCGGATCTGAGGCGATGCCGTCAGGGCCTGTCGGCGCGCGAGCGCTCGTCGCCCCTGCCGGGGCTGTCCCAGGAGTCACCGCGGCCCGTGCCGTCGTGCGGGCGGGGCACGGCGGACGGGTCACGGGCGGGGCGGGGGTCGTGGCCGCAGTACGCGGACACGTACTCCTCGCCGCCTGCGGCCGCGACGAGCCGCTGCCGCGCGACGGACGGGAGCGCTCCGGTCCTCGCCATGCCCTTCCCCGTCCCCTTGGCCTTCCCCTCCGTCTTCTCGAAGGCATCGCAGAGGGCCTCACGGCTGCTGCCGGGGAGCTCCGGGCGATCCTTCTCCGGGCGCGGCAGAGCGGTCGTGCCCGCCGGCGCGGAACGGTTCGCCTCCGCTGTCGCACCCTGCTTCGCGCGAGCGGGAGCGGGAGCGGAGTCGGGGCCGGGAGCCGAGCGCGTGGTGGGCCTCGGTTCGGGGGGCTGGGCGGTGGTGCCGGGGAAGGGCTCGGGGAGGTCGCCGGTGGCGACGGCCACGCCGCCGAGGGTCACGCTCGCGACCAGCGCGGCCACGGCCGTCTTCAGCGAACGGCGGGAACGCGGCCGCTCCGCGACCGGGGTCCAGTCGTCGCGGTCGCGGGTGGGCCGTGAGGTGTGCAGCCCCGCGTCACGGGCCTCCCGGAAGGCGGCGAGAGCGCCCTCCTCTCCCCCGGCGACGCTTCCCTCGCGCAGGGCGGCTCTCAGCAGCTCGGCCGGTTCTCCGTCGCGCAGTTCGTCAGGCATCCGTCACCTCCCTCTCCCCTTGAGTTGTCTCGCGAGCCGCCTCAATCCCCTATGTGCGGCGGACCGTACCGCACCGGGACGCTTGCCGAGGACTCGGGCGGCCGCGGGGCCGTCGAGCCCGACGACGACGCGGAGCAGCACGGCCTCGGCCTGGTCGCGCGGGAGACCCGCGATGAGGGCGAGTGCCGCCTCCGTCGACAGCGCGTCCAGCGCCTCGCCCGCCGCGTCACCGGCGGCCGGGAGCTCCAACAGGTCCTGGTCGAACCGGGTGGGGCGGGGCCGAGCCCGTACGCGCCGCAGATGGTCGAGGGCCCGGTGGCGGGCGATGGTCGCGGTCCAGCCCCGGAAGCCCGCGCCGTCGCCGCGGAAGCGGCCGAGGTCCCGGGCGATCTCCAGCCACGCGTCGGAGGCGACGTCCTCCGCGTCCTCGCCGACGATCCCGCGCAGATAGCCGAACAGCCCGGGATGCACGATCCGGTACACCTCCGCGAACGCCGCCTCGTCCCCGCCCCGGGCCCACTCGACGGCCACGGCGAGACGGGCGTCCCGCTCGACGGCCTCGGCGAGACGGGCGTCCCGCTCGGGGCCGGACGGGTCGTCGTGTCCAGGGCCGGGCAGGGCGTCGCCCTGAGGGCCGGACGGCTCGTCGCACTCAAGGCCGGGCAGGGCGTCGCTCTGAGGGTCGGCCGGGTCTTCGGGCTCGGGGTCGTGTGCTCTGGCGGGCGCGTGCCCCGTTCCCTCGCCCACCCGACCCTCTTCACCACCCGTACACCCACGAACCCGGACTCCCACGGAACAACCGGAGGACGTCCATCCTGTCAGACGGTCAACAGGCCTTTCCCGACGCCCTGTCGGGGTCACGGGTCAGGACGCGGCGCGACCCGGCGGACCGCCGGCCGTGCAGGGTGAGGAAGTACAGGTACAGGGACTCCTTCGGCCCGATCTCGAAGCGGTTCACGGTCCGGCCGAGCGGGTTCCACACCCGGCCGTCCGGCATCCGCACCGCGACGGGGTACCCGAAGACGGACCGCAGCATGTGCGCGTCCGGCAGGTCCACCCACACGGCCCCGGCCTCCCGCACCAGCACCTCCCCCACATAGGCCCCGACGCCGAGCAGCGTCCCGGCCACGTCCGCGCGCCCGGCGCCGCCCCGCCGCAGCCCGTCGACGACCCGGTCGACGACGCGCAGGCTCCCGACGGAGTAGTCCAGCGGCAGCCGCGCCCTCGCGGTCGCCCGCTCGACGAACTCCTCCGCACGCCGCCCCATGCCGTCCGCGCGCAACGCCAGGCTCTCGCAGTCCACTGATGACCACCTTCCCCGTAGGAGTGGCGGAAGCCGCCGGGTGACCCAGCGGATCCGCACCGGGAAACATCACGGGGCGCGCGCGTGACGCTGATCACATCCGCTCCGAACGCCTCCTGGGTGGTGGCGAGTTACCAGAGGACGCAGCGGCATCAAGGCCCCATAACCGGTCACCGATCGGCGGATCCGGCCAGCCTCGAACGTCGGGCACAAATTTCACACATTCCCTCTTCATTCCGGTCCTCGATGCTCTAGATTGACCGTGCTTCGGGTGATCGGACACGAGGCGACCACTCGTTCACCACAGGTCCGGCGCTGCGGAAAGCCAGTAGTCACGTCCCCGCCGACAGCCATGGGGACGATCAGTTCCGGGGGCCCGGAAGGGCCCCGGGTGCGGGGAGCACCCGGGGTGCGGACCGGCCCCCGTGTGCACAGCTCTGAGAAGAGCCGGGATGCCGGCGCCGGGGAGGGCGCGGGCTTCCGGGGGAGTGTTGGGCGGACACGTCGAACCACTGGGACCTGGGGGGTTCTGTGCGGCAAGGGGGAGTAGTCAGCCCTTTTCCGTCGGCGCACGAGCGTCTGACGGACGGGGCGATAGGCCGGCCCGCGCTCGACTGGGAGCAGCGCTACCGCCGTACCGTGATCATCAGCGACGCCGTGTCCACCGCCTTCGTGGTGACGGCGATAGGCGACTTCTTCGGGGCCCGGGACGCGGCCAACTGGCATGAGAAATGGGGCATACTCGCGTTCGGCACCCAGCTGCTCGTCCTGGGCGCGCTCGCGGTCAACCGCTCGTGGACGCCGGCCGTACTCGGCCAGGGCGCCGAGGAGTTCCGCCGGCTCGGGCGCTCCCTGTTCACGGTGGTCGTCGTCCTGGCGCTCGGCGGGATAGCGCTCACCTCGCGCAACATCAAGCTCTGGATCTTCGTCGCGATCCCCGCGATCGCGCTGGTCACCATGACCGCGCGGTATCTGCTGCGCCTCTGGCTGCACCGGGAGCGGAAGGAAGGGCGCTGTCTGCGCCCGGTCCTCGCCGCCGGAAGCCCCGCGACCGTACGCGATCTGATCACCCGGACCCGCAAGTTCCCGCACATCGGCTGGCGGGTGGAGGCGGTCTGCACGACGGACGGACGCGGGCTCGACGGTGACCTGCTCGACGGGGTGCCGGTCGTCGGGCAGCTGTCGGACGTCGCCAAGCACGTCCGCCACGACGGCTACCGGGTCGTCGCGGTCACCCCGGACGCCCACTGGTCGCCCGAGCGGCTGCGGCGGCTCGCCTGGAACCTCGAAGGCAGCGACGCCGAGATGGTCGTGGCACCCGTCCTGATGGAGGTGGCCGGCCCCCGGCTGCACGTCGACGCGGTGCTCGGCATCCCGCTGCTCCGGGTCAGCATGCCGGCCTTCACCGGCGGCCGCCGGGCGATCAAGGGCGTCGTCGACCGGCTGGGCGCGGCGGTGCTGCTGGTCCTGTTCGCGCCGCTGATGGTGCTCGTCGCGCTGCTCGTCATGCTGGACAGCCGGGGCGGGGCGTTCTACCGCCAGCGCCGGGTCGGCAAGGACGGCCGCGAGTTCACCATCCTCAAGTACCGCACGATGGTCACCGGGGCCGACGGCGCGGCGCGGGCCGCGCTCGCCGACCGCAACGAGGGCGCGGGACCGCTGTTCAAGCTCCGCCGGGACCCGCGGGTCACCCGGGTGGGCACGGTGCTGCGCCGGTACTCGATCGACGAGCTCCCGCAGCTCCTCAACGTGCTCACCGGTTCGATGTCGCTCGTCGGCCCGCGGCCGCCGTTACCCGAGGAGTCCGCCGAGTACGGCCCGGACATCCGGCGGCGGTTGCTCGTCAAGCCCGGACTCACCGGTCTGTGGCAGATCAGCGGCCGCAGCGACCTCCCGTGGGAGGAGGCGGTCCGCCTCGACCTGCGGTACGTGGAGGACTGGTCGCTCGCCCTGGACACGGTGATCTTGTGGAAGACGCTGCGCGCGGTGCTCTACGGGCAGGGGGCGTACTGATGCACGGGGGAAGTCGTCCGGCCCGCACGCGGACCGCAGGCCGGAAGGGCCTGCCTGGGGGGAGGAACGGGTCATGAGAATCAGCGTGTTCGGGCTCGGCTACGTGGGCTGTGTGTCGGCCGCGTGCCTGGCCAGCATGGGTCATGAGGTCATCGGGGTGGACGTGAACCCGGTGAAGGTCGACCTGGTCAACGACGGCAGGGCCCCGGTGGTCGAGGAGGGGATCGGCGAGCTCGTCGCCGAGGTCGTGAAGACCGGGGCGCTGCGCGCCACCGGCGACGTCCGCGAGGCGATCGCGGACAGCGAGGTGTCGCTGATCTGCGTGGGCACGCCCTCGGAGCCCAACGGCAGCCTGTGCACGACGTACTTGGAGCGGGTCACCGAGGAGATCGGCGCCGCGCTCGCCGAGCGGGGCGGGCGGCACACCGTCGTCTTCCGCAGCACCATGCTCCCGGGCACCTGCCTGAACCTGCTCGTGCCGATCCTGGAGAAGAACGTCGGCGGCACGGCCGGCGTGGACGTCGGGGTCGCGGTCAACCCGGAGTTCCTGCGCGAGGGCACGAGCGTGCGGGACTTCTTCGACCCGCCCAAGACCGTCATCGGCGAACTCGACGCGGCGAGCGGCGATGTGGTGGCGGCGCTGTACGAGGGCCTGCCCGGCGAGGTGTTCCGGGTGCCCGTCCCGGTGGCCGAGGCCATCAAGTACGCGGACAACGCCTTCCACGGCCTCAAGATCGGCTTCGCGAACGAGCTGGGCGCCGTGTGCCAGGCGCTCGGGGTCGACTCGCACCAGGTGATCGACGTGTTCCTGGCCGACCGCAAGCTGAACATCAGCCCCGCCTATCTGCGGCCCGGCTTCGCCTTCGGCGGCTCCTGCCTGCCCAAGGACCTGCGCAGCCTGGTCCACGCGGCGCAGCGGGCCGACGTCTCGGTGCCCATCCTCTCCCACGTGCTGCCCTCCAACGCGGACCACCTCCAGCGGGCGGTGGAGCTGGTCGAGCGCACCGGCAAGCGCCGGGTCGGCCTGTTCGGGCTCTCCTTCAAGCCCGGCACCGACGACCTCCGCGAGAGCCCGCTCGTCGAACTGGCCGAGCGGCTCTACGGCAAGGGGTACGAGCTGCGGATCTACGACGCCAACGTGCACCTGTCGCGGCTGCTCGGCGCGAACCGCGAGTACATCGAGTCCCGGCTGCCGCACCTCGCGCAGCTGCTCACGGACTCCGTCGACGAGGTGCTCGCACACGCCGAGGTCTGCCTGGTCGGCACCAGGGATCCGGCCGTCCTTTCGGCGCTCCCCCACGGCGACGGCCCGGTGATCGTCGATCTCGTCCACCTTCCCGACGCCGACGCGCGGCGGGCCGAACCGGGGTACATGGGTCTTGCTTGGTAACACGTCCAGGGGCGGGCGGCCGGAGCGTCGCGCGCTGATCCTGGTGGAGAACCTGTCGGTGCCGTTCGACCGGCGGGTGTGGCAGGAGTGCACGACGCTGCGCGACGCGGGCTGGACGGTGGACGTCATCTGCCCGCAGGGAAGCAAGCGGGACACGGAGCGGGAGGTGGAGATCGACGGGGTGCGGATCCACCGCTACCCGCTGCGCGCGGCCACCGGAGGTCCGGCCGGATACCTCAAGGAGTACGGATCGGCGCTGTGGCACACCTTCCGGCTGGCCCGGAAGGTCGGCCCGGTCCACGTGGTCCACGCCTGCAACCCGCCCGACCTGCTGTTCCTGCCCGCGCTCTGGCTGAAACGGCGCGGGACGCGGTTCGTCTTCGACCAGCACGACCTGGTGCCCGAGCTGTACCTGTCCCGGTTCGACCGCGGCGAGGACCTGCTCTACCGCGGCGTGTGCGCGCTCGAACGGATGACGTACCGGGCCGCGGACGTCGTGCTTGCCACGAACGAGAGCTACAAGGACGTGGCGGTACGCCGTGGCGGCCGGCGGCCCTCGGACGTGTTCGTGGTGCGCAGCGCCCCGGACATCGACCGGTTCCACCCCGTGCCGCCCGAGCCGGAGTTGAAGCGCGGCAAGCCCCATCTGCTGTGCTACCTCGGCGTGATGGGCCCGCAGGACGGCGTCGACTACGCCCTGCGCGCCCTCGCGAAGCTGCGCGACGAGGTCGGACGGAGCGACTGGCACGCGGTGTTCGTCGGCGGCGGCGACACCTTCGACGCGATGGTGGAGCTGTCCCGGGAGCTGGGGCTCTCGGAGCAGGTGGAGTTCACCGGGCGGATCCCGGACGCCGATCTGGTGCGCTACCTGTCCACCGCCGACGTGTGCCTCTCCCCCGACCCGCACAATCCGCTCAACGACGTGTCGACCATGAACAAGGTCCTGGAGTACATGGTCATGGGCCGGCCGATCGTGTCCTTCGACCTCCGGGAGGCGCGGGTCTCCGCCGGTGACGCCGCCGTCTACGCGCCCGCCAACGACGAGGCCGAGTTCGCCCGGCTGGTCGCGCTGCTCCTCGACGATCCGGAGAAGCGGGAGCTCATGGGCAAGATCGGCCAGGAGCGGATCGGCGGGCCGCTGTCCTGGCCGAACTCCCAGCGCGCACTGCTCGCCGCCTACGCCGCCGCCTGCCGTCCGCACGCTCCGGCGTCGGCGGACGGCACGGGGGCGGACGGCGCACACGCAGACGGCACGGACGCCGGCGGCTCGGAGGCGGACGACACCGACCGGGAAGGGACGAGGCCGCCCCGTTGAGCGATGACACCATACGTCTGGTCACGATCGGGCGGATCCTGCGTCGGCGACGGCGGCTGCTCACCGTCGTCGTCCTCGTGGGCGCGCTCGTCGGGTACGGCACCTCCCTGCTGATCCCGCCGCGCTACACGACCTCGGCGTCCGTCCTGCTGCCGGGCGCCTGGGAGGAGCGCGAGCTGCGGACCCAGGCGGAGGTCGCCACCAGCTCGGTGGTGATCGACCGCGTGGCGTCCGCGCTCCACTGGACCGGGACCGGCACGACCGAGCTGAAGGACCGTGTGACCGCCAAGGCCGCCGACGGGAACATCATCGAGATCTCGGGCACCGCCGACACGCCCGAGCGCGCTCAGCAGCTCTCCGACCAGGTGGCCGAGCAGTTCGTCGCCTTCGCCGCGCGGATCGTGGGCGACAACGCCGACCCGGAGGCGGCGGCACGGCTCGAGACCCTGCGGCAGACGGTCGTGCAGACCAGCCGCCGCATCACCGAACTGGCCGACGCGTCCGGTACGGGGCGGAGCGTGGAGAGCGTGCAGACCCGTACCGAGCTCGAAGGGCTGCGCACCTCGCTGCAGTCGGCCATCGAGAAGCTGGGCCAGGCCGACCCCACGTCGAGCAAGGCCCACATGGTGGTCATGGGCCCGGCGGCCCGGCCCACCGGCGAGGCCCCGCCGACGAGGCCGCAGCTCATCGCCGCCGGGGCGCTGCTGTTCTTCCTGGTCACGGTCATCGGGCACCTCACCGCCGCGCGGATGAGCCGCCGTCTGCGCACCGAGGGGGAGATCGCCGGGGCCCTCGGCGTGGCCCCTCTCGGCACCGTCGACGTGCCCGGTGAGAAGCACGCGCACCGGCCGGAGGGCCGCGGCCCGCGGACCTGGTTCCGCCGGCTCCTCGGCATCGACGTCCGGTGGGACGTCCCTCCCCCGCGCTCGGGCGACGAGGCGGGCCGGCAGATCCGCTACCGGCGGGTCTGCGCCCGGCTCCGGGACCGGCTGCCGGACACCGGGCGGCTGCTCGTCGTCGTCCCGGACGGCGACCCGATCGCCCGCCGGGCCGCCGGGCAGCTCGTCACCGAGGCCGGAAGCGAGCCCGCGCTGCGGATGGTGGGCGTGTCGATGTCCGAGCCGATGGTGCCGGACCGCGACGACGCGTCCGGCGCCCTCGTCGTGCTCAGCGCGGGCCAGTGGACGGCCGCCGAGCTCGCCGGGATCGCCGAGGCGTGCGCGGACGCCGGGCACGAGGTCGTCGGCGTCGTCCTCGCCGGCACCATCCGCAGCCGTACGAAGCGGTCCGCCGGCCGGACCCGGGAGGCCGCGACACCGGCGGTCGCCGTGGGCGCCGACGCGACGGGAGGTGCGGCGTGACGACACGTACGACCGCGGAGTCGCCTGCCGCCGGGCCGCTGCTCGATCTGCACTCCCTGGTGGTGGCGGTCCGCAGGCGCCGCCGGCTCTGGGGTTCGCTCGCGCTGCTCGGTCTCGTCCTCGGCGCGGCGGTGGCGGTCCTGCTGCCGGTGCCGCCGACCGCGATGACGAAGGTGCTCGTCGCCCGGCAGGAGGACCAGCCGAACGACCCCGGGACTCTGATCCGCACCGACGTGGCGCTGCTGCAGACCACGCGGATCGCCGATGGCGCCCTCAAGGCACTCAAGTCCTCGGAGAAGCCCGAGGAGTTCATGAAGGAGTACGACGGTCTCGGCCTGACGAACAACCTGCTGCAGATCAACGCGAGGGGTGACAGCGAGGCGGAGGCGGTGGCCCGCGCCAAGGCGCTGGCCGACGCGTTCGTCGCGGACCACGTGCGGCGGATACAGCAGGCGGCGAACGCCGACGCGAAGGCCCTGCTCGACCAGCGGGACCGGCTGCGGGACGAACTCGCCCAGGTCAACAAGGAGATCGGGGGCGGGACGCCGGAGGACGCGCCGAAGGGCTCCGCGAACACGGAGTCGCTGTTCGCCCGCCGGGCCGAACTCACCTCGCGGATCTCCGACTTCAGCCAGCGCGCCGAGCAGGCCCACATCGGCACGCCCCGGCTGATCTCCGGCACGCAGATCGTGGACGACCCGCGCCCGGTCAAGCGCTCCCTGCTCAAGACCGTCGCCAAGGACGCCGGGATCGGGCTCGTCCTCGGGCTCGTCCTGGGGCTCGCGGTCGCGGCCGTCGGCACGGTGGTGGCGGACCGTCCCGTGCTGCGCCGGGAGATCGCCGCGAACCTCGGCGTCTCGGTGATCGCGGAGCTGCCCGGGCGGCCGGGCCGACGGTGGCGGCGCCGCCGGACCCGGGCGGCCCGGACGCGGCTGACCGCGTCCCTGGCCCGCACCGCGCGCGGCTCGGCGGAGCCGATGTCCCTCCTCGAACTGGGCTGCGCGCGCGGCGCGAGCGTGATCGCCCTGGACCTCGCCGGGGCCCTGGGCGCGGAGGGTCCGGTGGTCGTCGTCGACGGCCTGCCGGGACCGGAGCTCGCCGACCGCCGACCGCGGCCCGGAGACCCGACCGTGGTCGGCCTGGAGCGTGCCGCGGCCGTGGCACACCAGGAGCGCCGGCTCGGCGTCGGCTCGGTGGCGCCCGGCGCGGCGTGGACCGACCTGCCGTACCTCGGCACGCGGACCGTGCTCGTCGTGCGGGCCGGTCACGAGAGTGCCGCCTGGCTGCACACCGTGGCGCGGCAACTCGCCGAGCAGCGCATCCTCGTGCTCGGTGTGGTGCTGATCGACCCCGATCCGCGTGACCGGACCGACGGCACGCTGTGGGACGGGGGGCCGCAGGCCGCGCCGCGCGGCCGGAACGAGGGGCCGGCCCTGCCGAACGGCACGGGCAGGCGGCACAGGGAGCGGCTGCCCGCGTGGGCGACGGTCCCGGACAGCGACCAGGAGGCTCGGTAGCACATGTGTGGCATCGCAGGCACGTACCGGTGGCCTGACGGGAAGGAAGTGACCGACCGGCTCACCGATGTCCTCGCCCATCGCGGTCCTGACGGGGCAGGCCGGTACGGCCACCCCGTCGGTGACGGCGAAGTGCACCTGGGGCACCGGCGGTTGTCCATCGTCGACCTGTCCGAGACCGGCGCCCAGCCGATGGCCTCGGACGGCCTCGTCCTGACGTACAACGGTGAGCTGTACAACGCGCCCGAGCTGCGGGCCGAGCTGGCGGCGGCCGGTGTGCGCTTCCGCGGTACGTCGGACACCGAGGTGCTCCTGGAGGCCTGGCGGCGCTGGGGCACGGGCTGTCTGCCCCGGCTGCGCGGCATGTTCGCGTTCGGGATCTTCGACGAGCGCACCGGTGAGCTGGTGCTGGCCCGCGACCAGCTGGGCATCAAGCCGCTGTTCCTGCTGCGGCGCGGCGAGGGCCTGGTGTTCGCCTCCGAGCTCAAGGCGCTCGCCGCCGTGACCGGCGGGTCCCTCGAGGTGGACCACGCGGCCCTGGTGGCCTCGCTGCTCTACTACTGGGTGCCGGACTCGCGGTGCGCGTTCCGCGAGGCGGAGAAGCTGCCGCCGGGGAGCTGGCTGCGGTGCCGGCCCGACGGGCGGGTGGAGCGCGGCCGGTTCTGGCACCTGAAGGACGTCGCCGCCGAGGGCCGGGAGCGGGCCCTGGCCGGCGAGCTGCCGGATCTCGCCGCGATCGTCGAGGAGTCGACCCGGCGTCATCTGCTGTCCGACGTCCCCGTGGCGACGTTCCTGTCGGGCGGGCTCGACTCCAGCTATCTGACCGCGCTCGCGGCCCGTGAGCAGCCGGGGATCTCGGCCTACACGATCGGGTTCCGCGCGGAGGACGCCAAGTTCGAGGCGATGCCGGACGATCTGCGCTACGCCCGGCAGGTGGCCGAGCGGTTCGGCGTCGACCTGCGCGAGATCGAGATCGCTCCGGACGTGCTCGACCTGCTGCCGCGGATGACGTACCACCTGGACGAGCCGATCGGCGATCCCGCCGCTATCAACACCTTCCTGATCTGCTCGGCCGCCCGGGAGGCCGGGGTGAAGGTGATGCTGTCGGGGATGGGTGCCGACGAGCTGTTCGCCGGGTACCGCAAGCATCTGGCCAACCTGATCGCGCTGCGCTACCAGCGCGTCCCCGGGCCGTTGCGGCGCGGCGTGTCCGCGGCCGTGGACCGGCTGCCGGTCGCCTCGGCCCGCCGGGGGTACCGGTCGGTGCGGTTCGCGAAGCGGTTCCTGTCCTTCGCCGATCTGCCGGAGGAGACCGCGTTCCGGCGGAGCTACACGATGTACGACCGGGACGAGCTGCTCGGCCTGATCGACCCGGACCTGGCCGGGACGGTCGACGACGTGCTGACCGAGCACGCCGACGTGTACGAGGACAACGAGCTCGACGACTTCGTCAACCGCATGTGCCTGGGCGACTCCCGGATGTTCCTGCCGGGCCTGAACCTCGCGTACACGGACCGGTCGAGCATGGCCGCGTCGACCGAGGTGCGGGTGCCGTACGTGGACGTCGAGGTGGTCAAGGCGGCGTTCACCGTGCCCGGCGACCGCAAGATCGTGGGACGGCAGGGCAAGGCGGTCCTCAAGGAGGCGGCGGCCTCGGTGCTGCCCCGGGAGATCGTGTACCGGCCCAAGGGCCTGTTCAGCGCCCCGCTGCGCGCCTGGATGAGCCGGGACCTGGCGCCGCTGGTGCAAGAGGTGATCCACGACGGCGAGCTCGTCCGCTCCGGGTTCCTGCGCCGCGACGCCCTGGCGCGGCTCGCCGCCGAGGACGCGGCCGGGCACCGGGACCACTCCAAGCATCTGTGGCATGTGCTGACCCTCGAGTACTGGTACCGCGGCGCGACCTCCGGGTCCGGCCAGACCGCTTCCCTGACCGCGTAGAGAACAAGAGGACTTCGGTGAAACAGGTCGTACAGAACTACAAGAGCGGCGAACTGGCCGTGCTCGACGTTCCGGTGCCGGGGTGCAAGCCGGGCGGTGTCCTCGTCCGGACCGCCTACTCGCTGATATCCACCGGGACCGAGCTGATGAAGGTCTCCGAGGCCGGCATGTCGATGCTCGGCAAGGCCCGCTCGCGCCCGGACCAGGTGGCCAAGGTCGTGCAGAGCGTGGCCACCAACGGGGTGCCCGCGACCTACCGCAAGGTGATGGGCAAGCTGGACTCGTACACCCCCCTTGGCTACTCGCTGTGCGGGGTGGTCGAGCAGGTCGGCGCCGGGGTCGACGACGTGAAGGTCGGCGACCTCGTGGCCTGCGCCGGCAACGAGCACGCGCTGCACGCCGAGCTGAACTGGGTGCCGAAGAACCTGTACACCCCGGTGCCGGACGGCCTCGCGCCGCGGCACGCGGCCTTCGGCACCGTCGGGTCCATCGCGCTCCAGGGCATCCGCCAGGGCGAGCCGCAGCTGGGCGAGGTGGCGCTCGTCATCGGCCTCGGTCTGATCGGGCAGCTGGTGGTGCAGCTCCTCGCCGCCGCGGGCGTCCGCGTCGTCGGCGCCGACCCCGACCCGGCGCGCTGCGAGCTCGCCGAGCGCCTGGGCGCCGAGGCCTGCGGCGATCCCGGTTCGGCCTCCGTGGAGGCCGCCGTCGCCGAGCTCACCGGCGGTCACGGCGTGGACCAGGTGTATCTGGCGGCCGGCGGCGGCAGCAACCAGCCCGTCGAGCTGGCCGCGCGCCTTTGCCGGGACCGCGGCCGGGTCGTCGACATCGGCAAGTGCCGTCTGGACCTGCCGTGGAACGCGTACTACGAGAAGGAGCTCGACGTCCGCTTCTCCCGCAGTTACGGCCCGGGGCGATACGACCCGGAGTACGAGCTGGAGGGGCGGGACTACCCGATCGGCTACGTGCGCTGGACCGAGCGCCGTAACCTGGCGTGCTTCCTCGACCTCATGGCCCGGGGCCGCGTCGACGTGGAGCCCCTGGTCTCGCACGTCGCCGACTTCGACGACGCCGTCGGGACGTACCGGTCGCTGAAGGACGGCGAACTGAAGGCCGTGGCCGTGCTGTTCCGGTATCCCGAGCAGGCGGAGGAGGCCGGGGCGGAGGCTCCGGCGGTGGCCGTGCCCGCGGTGAACGTGAAGCCGGCGAAGGCACGGCCCGCCGGTTCGCCGGTACGGCTCGCGTTCGTCGGCGCGGGCAACTACGCCACGTCGATGCTGCTGCCGCACCTGACCGGGCGCGAGGGCGTCGAGCTGTCCACGGTCGTCACCACGACGGCCCTGTCCGCGGCCAACGCGCAGCGGAAGTTCGGCTTCGCCCGGGCGACCACCGATCTCGACGCCGTGCTCGGCGACCCGAAGATCGACGCGGTGTTCGTGGTCACCCGGCACAGCTCGCACGCCGACCTGACCCGGAAGGCGCTGCTCGCCGGCAAGGCGGTGTTCGTGGAGAAGCCGCTGGCGCTCACCGAGGACGAGCTGGCCGGTGTGCTCGCGGCGGTGGAGGAGTCCGGCAACGACCGGCTGCAGGTGGGCTTCAACCGCCGGTTCGCGCCGCTGCTCCAGGAGGCGAAGAAGCGGTTCGGTGCCCGGACCGGCCCGGCGAACCTCCGCTACCTGGTCAACGCCGGGCGGTTGGAGCACGGCAGCTGGTACCTCCGGCAGGGCAGCGAGGGCTCGCGGTTCGCCGGTGAGGGCGGGCACTTCATCGACACGGCGAGCTGGCTGCTCGACGCCGACCCGGTCTCGGTGTACGCGGTCGCCACACCCGGCAACGAGGACCTCCAGGTCGTCCTGCGCTACCCGGACGGCTCCACCGCCGCCCTCAGCTACGTCACCACCGGCGCCTCCGGCTACCCGAAGGAGACCCTCGACCTCGTCGCCGACGGCAAGGTCCTGCGGCTCGACGACTTCGTCCGGGCCTCGGTGTACGGCCCCGAGAAGTGGGTCAGTTCGCGGCTGCCCAAGGCCCGCGACAAGGGTCAGAACGCCGAACTGGCCGCGTTCGTCCGGGCCGTGCGGACCGGGGGGCCGATGCCGGTGCCGCTGGAGTCGCTCGTCGCCACCACGGCGGCCACCCTCGCCGTTCCGGCCGGGCTTGCGGGCGGCGCGCCGGTGACGCTGGAGAAGCGGCGATGACGATGAGTCCGGGCTGGTACCTGCGCCGGCTGTCCGCGATGGGGCCGCAGGAGGTCGGCGGCCGGGCGGTCGACGCGGTCCGCAGACGGCGGTGGCGGACGGCGCTGCCGGACTGCCCGGTCGTGACCGGCGCCCGGTTCACCGCCGTACTCCCCGCCGGGACGCTCGACGCGGTGGCTCCGGACGCCGCGAAGCGTCTCGTCGCCGAGGCGGACCGGCTGATGGCCGGGCACGCCGAGTACTTCGGGGTGGAGCGCGACGACCTGGCCGACCCCGACTGGTCGTTCGACCCGAAGACCGGGCGCCGGGCGCCTTCGGGGTACGCCTTCGACGTGCCGTACCGGGACGAGGAGACGGTCGGGGACATCAAGCAGATCTGGGAGCCGTCCCGGCACCAGTACCTCACCGTGCTCGCCGCCGCCTACGCGGTGACCCGGGACGAGCGGTACGCGGAGCGGGTGGCCGGCCACCTGCGGTCGTGGTGGGCGGCCAACCCGCCGCTGCGCGGGGTGCACTGGACCAGCGGCATCGAGCTGGGGATCCGGCTGCTGTCCTGGGTGTGGGTCCGCCGGCTGCTCGACGGCTGGCCGGGCGCGGCCGCGCTGTTCGAGGAGAACCCGGTGGCGCTCCGGCAGATCTGGTACCACCAGCGCTGGCTGGCCGCCTTCCCGAGCCGGGGGTCGTCGGCGAACAACCACGTCATCGCGGAGGCCGCCGGGCAGTTCGCCGCGGCCTGCGCGTTCGGCTGGTTCCCGTCCTCGGCGCGCTGGCGGGACGACGCGCTGCGCTCCCTCGACCGGCACCTGCGGAGCAACACCTTCCTGTCCGGCCTCAACCGCGAGCTGGCCTCCGAGTACCACGGCCTCGTCCTCGAACTCGGCCTGGCCGCGCTGGCCGAGGCGGACGCCGCCGGCGTGCCGGTGCCCGCGACGGTCCGGCTCGTGCTGCTGCGGATGACCGACGCGCTCGCGGCCGTCGTGGACAACCGGCTGCGGCCGCCGCGCCAGGGGGACGCGGACGACGGGCACGGTCTGGTCGTGGACGGCGCGGGCACCGACCGCTGGGGCTCGCTCCTCGCCACCGGCGACGCCGTGTTCGGCCGGCTCGCCTGGTGGCCGGAGGTCCCCGGCACCGATGTGCGCACCGCGCTGCTCGCCGCGCTGATCAGGCCCGGCGTCAGGAGCTGGACCCGCCCGGCGAGCCGGCCGGTCCACTTCCCCGACGCGGGCATGACGGTCTTCCGGGGTCCGGGAGACATCTGGGTCCGCTGCGACGGCGGCCCGCACGGGTTCCTTTCCATCGCCGCGCACGGGCACGCGGACGCCCTGTCCGTGGAGGTCCGGCACGACGGGGTCGACGTGCTCGCCGACCCGGGGACGTACTGCTATCACGGGCAGCCCGAGTGGCGGCAGTACTTCCGGTCGACCCTCGGCCACAACACCCTGCGGCTCGACGGCCGTGACCAGTCCGTCTCCGGCGGCCCGTTCCTGTGGACCCGGCACGCCGAGAGCCGCGTCCTGGTCGCGGACACCTCGAACCCGGAGGTGTCCCGCTGGTGCGCCGAGCACGACGGCTACCGGCCCTCGACGCACCGTCGCCGGGTGGAGCTGACGGCCGCGAGCCGGGAGCTGCGGGTGGTCGACGAGGTGCGGGGCGGCCCGCGCGCGGCCGTGGAGCTGGCGTTCCACCTCGGCCCGGCGGTGTCGGCGGAGCTGGTCGGGAGCCGGGCGGTGCTCAGCTGGACCGTGGACGGCGAGGACCGCTCCGCGGTGCTCGACCTGCCCGCGCGGCTGTCCTGGCGGGCGCACCGCGGCGAGAGCGACCGTTCCCCAAGCTCTTCGAGCAGGGGATACCCCATGCTCGGCTGGTACTCCGCGGGCTTCGGGCGCAAGGAGCCCGCCACCACGCTGGTCGGCACGGGCGTCGCCGACGGCGCGGAGTTCGTCACCGTACTCGGGTTCCACGGATAGGAAGGGAAACCTTGGGGATCACGTGGCGGCACCGGGCG
The DNA here is from genome assembly GCF_055602235.1 of Streptomyces sp. NPDC037410. Classification (NCBI taxonomy): domain Bacteria; kingdom Bacillati; phylum Actinomycetota; class Actinomycetes; order Kitasatosporales; family Streptomycetaceae; genus Streptomyces; species Streptomyces sp. NPDC037410. Next base: position 258,107 of record NZ_JBVJWR010000011.1, read on the forward strand.
GTGCCGGCGGCCCTGCTCGCGCTGCTCGTGGCGACCGGCTGCGAGAGCGGCACGCCGGACGCGGGGTCGAAGCCGGACGCGCGGCCGAAGGCCACCGCCGCTCCGTCCGCGTCCGCGGCCGTGGCCCGGGTGTGCGCCAAGCCGGCGGCCGGTCCCGCGCAGGCTCCGGCGGGCGCGGTGACGGTCGACCCCGGGGTCGTCGGTGACCTGGCCGCGAAGACCGAGGACAGCCCGCCGCACACGACGTTCTGGCTGCGGCCGGGCCGGCACAGGCTGGAGCCGGGCGAGTACGACCAGGTCCTCGCCAAAGAGGGGAACACGTACCTCGGGGCGCCGGGCGCGGTGCTCGACGGCGCGAGGACCAACCATTACGCGTTCGGCGGCACCGCCCGCGACGTCACCATCCGGTACCTGACCGTGCAGGGTTTCACCGCGCCGCAGGACGAGGGCGTGGTCAACCACGACATGGCCGACGGCTGGGTGATCGAGCACGCGACGATCCAGCACAACTCCGGTGCCGGGCTGATGGCCGGTGCCCGCCAGCAGCTCCGCGCCAGCTGCCTGCGCGGCAACGGGCAGTACGGGATGAACGCGTACAAGACCGGTGACTCCATCAAGGGCCTGGTCGTCGAGGGCAACGAGATCACGGGCAACAACACCGACGACTGGGAGCGGAAGCAGCCGGGCTGCGGCTGCACCGGGGGCATCAAGTTCTGGGCGGTCGACGGCGCCGATATCCGCGGCAACTGGGTGCACGACAACCGCGGGACCGGGCTGTGGGCGGACAACGACAACAACGACTTCCTCTTCGAGGGCAATGTCCTCGAAGCCAACGACGGCGCCGCGCTGATGTACGAGACCAGCTACAACGCGGTCATCCGGAACAACACGATCCGGCGGAACAACTGGGTCGAGGGCCGCGCGGCCGCCAAGGACGGCGACGACTTCCCGTACGCGACGGTGTACGTGTCCGAGGCGGGCGGCGAGCCGCGGATCCGCGCCCGTACCGACAGGATCGAGATCTACGGGAACGTCCTCGAGGACAACTGGTCGGGGATCACCCTGTGGGAGAACGCCGACCGGTTCTGCAACAGCCCGGCCAACACCTCGACGGGCTACTGCACCCTGCTTGTGAAGGACACCAAGCGCTGCGCGCGGCCCGGGATCGCGACCGCCCCGCTCTACGCGGACTGCCGGTGGAAGACGCAGCGGGTGGACATCCACGGCAACCGCTTCGTCCTCGACAAGTCCGTCCTCGGCTGCACGGTCCTGTGCGACCGCATGGCGGTGCTCTCCAACGACGGCACCTCTCCGGACTGGTCGCCGTACAAGGGCGACCGGGTGGCGCAGGCGATCACCCTCCGCCAGGACAACCGCTGGCACGACAACGTCTACGTCGGGCCGTGGACGTTCGTCGCCCACGACGCCGGCCGGACGCTCGGCTCCGGGCAGTGGCAGGGCGCGCCGTACGGGCAGGACGCGGGCAGCACCTTCCGCGCGCGGGACGGTGGTTGAGATGCTTACCGCCGAGAGGCACGCGGACGAGGTGCCGAAGGCGGTCGGGGCGGCCTGGGTGCTCCTCGCCCTCAACGTGCTCGGCTCCGCCGGGGCGAAGACCGTCGTCACGATCCCCCGCTCCCTCATCCAGATGGTCACCATGGGAGCGCTGGTCGGCGCGTTCACGCTGGCGCTCACCGTGAACCTCCGGCTGCGGATCCGGCCGAGCGCCTTCGTGTTCCTGCTGACCCTGCTGCTCGTGCCGAGCCTGATCGCCAGCGTGGACGCCGGGGCCGGCGCGCTGTTCCGCTGCGCGCGCCTGGCGCTGTTCGTGGGCACGCTGTGGCTGCTCAGCCGCTGGTGGGACGGCAGTCTGAGGTTCATCCGGTACCACATCCGGTGGTACTTCGCGGTGCTCGTCCTTGTGGCCGCCGGCCTGGTGATCTCGCCGGGCACGGCCATGCCCGAGTACTACGGCGGGCGTCTCGTGGGCGCGTTGTGGCCGCTCACGCCGCCGCAGATCGGGCAGTACTCCGCGGTGGTCATCGGGCTCTCCGTGCTGCTCCTGCTGGGCCGCCGGACCACGGTGGCGGGGGCGGCGGTGGTCATCGTGCCGTCGTTCGTGCTGCTCGCGATGACCCACACCAGGACGGCGACGCTCGGCATGATCATCGGCCTGGTGCTGGCGATCGGCTCCCTCTTCCTGACCAGCGGCGCCGCGCGCAGGTTCTTCGCGTGGGCGGTGCTGTGCGCCGCGGTGGGCGCGGTGGTGTTCGGTTCGGCGCTGCGGACGTGGTTCCTGCGCGGGCAGAGCCAGGAGAACTTCTCCAACCTCACCGGCCGGGCCAAGGTCTGGGACTCCCTCCTCTCGGCGCCCCGGACGACCGGGGACACGGTCTTCGGCCTGGGCCTGGGCGACAAGTCGTGGGACGGGCTGCCGATCGACAACAGCTGGCTGGCCGTCTACAACGAGCAGGGGCTGCTCGGCGTCGCCCTCGTGGCGGCGTTCCTCCTCGCGCTCGGCGGCATCGCGCTGCTGCGGCCGCCGTCGCTGTCGCGGGCCTGCGCGATCTTCCTGATCAGCTACTGCGCGATCTCCTCGTACACCGAGGTCGGTCTCGGCGACGCCTCGGCGTATCTGCTGCATCTGGCGCTTGCCGCCTCGCTGCTCGCGGCGCCCGCCCCGGCCGAGCCGCTCCCGACGCCCGGGATTCCCCGGCAGAGGTCCGACATTCCCCGCATACGTGTCCCGCGATGGGCCCGGAGGTGATCTGAGCATGCATGTACTGGTCGTGCACAACCGCTACTCGTCGGCGCAGCCGAGCGGCGAGAACAGGGTCGTCGACGAGGAGGTGGGGCTGCTGCGGGCGGCCGGCCACCGGGTCGAGGTGTTCGAGCGGCGCAGTGACGACATCGCCGGCCGTTCCCTCCTCGGCAAGGTCGCGGTGCCGCTCCTGGTGCCGTGGAACCCCGCGGTCCGTACGGAGCTGGCGGCCAGGCTCCGCGCCGACCGGCCGGACGTGGTGCACGTGCACAACGTCTTCCCGCTGCTCTCCCCCGCGGTCGTCGCCGCCTGTGCCGACGCGGGCGTGCCCGTCGTCGCCACGCTGCACAACTACACCCAGGTCTGCCCGCCGGGCACCCTGCACCGGGACGGCCGGCCGTGCACCGAGTGCGTCGGGTCGGCGACGGCGCTGCCCGCCGTCCGGCACGGCTGCTACCGGAACTCGCGGCTCGCGACGGTGCCGCTCGCGGTCAGCCTGACGGTCAACCGGCGGCGCTGGTGGTCGGGCGTGGAGCGGTTCTTCTGCATCTCCGCGGCGCAGCGCGACCTCCTGGTGCGGTCCGGCATGCCGGCCGAGCGGCTCACGGTGAAGCACAACTTCGTGCCCGATCCGGGCACCGTCCGCACGGGCCCGGGCGAGCACGTGCTCTACCTGGGCCGGCTCGCCGAACCCAAGGGCGTGCGGCTGCTCATGGCCGCGTGGGACGCGCTCGCGGCGGACGGCGGTGTGGGCGTGCCGCTCGTGCTCGCCGGGGCGGGCCCGCTGGAGCCGGAGGTGACGGCGTGGGCGGCGGGCCGGGACGACGTGCGGTACGCCGGCCTGTACGACCCGGCGCAGTGCCGGGAGGCCGTCGCGCGGTCGGTCGCCGTGGTGGCTCCCTCGGTGGCGAGGGAGACGTTCGGCCTGGTGGTCGCCGAGGCGATGGCGGCCGGGGTCCCGGCGGTCGCCGCCGCTCACGGCGGCTTCGTCGAGCTCGTCGACGAGGGGGTTACGGGGCTGCTGCACCGGCCGGGCGAGGCGGCCTCGCTCGCCGCCTGCCTGCGCCGGGTCACGGCCGGGCCGGACCGGAGCCGGGAGATGGGCCGTGCGGCCCGGCGCCGTTACGAGCAGCACTTCAGCCCGGCCGTCGGGCTGGAGCGTCTGCTGGAGGAGTACCGCACCGCGATCGCGGGTCGGACGGAATCAATGGGGGGCAGTAAATGACACGATGCCGACTCTGCGGCTCGGCGACGCTGGCGAGCGTCGTCGATCTGGGGGCGACGCCACCGTGCGAGAGCTTTCTCGCCGCGGACCAGCTGGACCGGCCGGAGCCCGCGTACCCGCTGCACCTGCGGGTCTGCACCGACTGCTGGCTGGCGCAGATCCCGCCGCTGATCACGCCGGAGGAGACGTTCAGCGAGTACGCGTACTTCTCCTCGTACTCGACGTCCTGGGTGGAGCACGCGCGCACGTTCGTCACGGACGTCGTGGAGCGGCTCGGCCTCGGCGGCGACGCGTTCGTGGTCGAGGTCGCGAGCAACGACGGGTACCTGCTGAAGCACGTGGTGGACCGGGGGATCCGCTGCCTCGGCGTCGAGCCCTCGGTGAACGTCGGCGCCGCCGCGCGGGAGGCGGGCGTGCCCACGGTCACGGAGTTCCTGAGCCCGGACACCGGCGCGGCCGTCCGCGCGGAGCACGGCCCGGCGGACCTGGTCGTGGCCAACAACGTGTACGCGCACATCCCCGACGTGGTCGGTTTCACCCAGGGGCTGCGTGCCCTGGTCGCGGACGACGGCTGGGTCTCCATCGAGGTGCAGCACCTGCTGACCCTGATCGAGGAGAACCAGTACGACACGATCTACCACGAGCACTTCCAGTACTACACGGTCGCGTCCGCGATCCGGGCGCTCGCGAGCGGCGGACTCACCCTGGTGGACGTCGAGTTGCTGCCGACGCACGGGGGTTCCATCCGGATGTGGGCCCGGCCTGCGGCGGTCGCCGGGGAGCCGAGCGGTCGTGTGGCCGAGGTCCTCGACCGGGAGAAGGCGGCCGGGCTGCAGGAGCTGTCCGGGTACACCGAGTTCTCCGACCGGGTGGCGAAGGTGCGGCGGGACCTGCTGCGGTTCCTCATCGAGGCGGCCGACCGCGGTGAGACGGTCGTCGGCTACGGCGCCCCCGGCAAGGGCAACACGCTGCTCAACCACTGCGGCATCCGGCCCGACCTCCTCGCGTACACGGTCGACCGCAACCCGTACAAGCACGGCAGGTTCACGCCGGGCACCCGCATCCCGATCCTGCCGCCCGAGCGGATCGCCGAGGACCGGCCGGACTACGTCCTCGTCCTCCCGTGGAACCTGCGGGCCGAGCTGGTCGAGCAGCTGTCCTTCGTGCACGAGTGGGGCGGCCGCCTTGTCTTCCCCATCCCGGAACTGAGCATTGTCGAGGTCGAGCGATGAAGGTCGTGCTGTTCTGCGGCGGTTACGGGATGCGCATGCGCAACGGGACCTCCGACGACGTGCCCAAGCCGATGGCGATGGTCGGTCCGCGGCCGCTGATCTGGCACGTCATGCGCTACTACGCGCACTTCGGGCACCGGGAGTTCATCCTGTGCCTCGGCTACGGGGCGCACCACATCAAGGACTTCTTCCTCCACTACGAGGAGACGACGTCCAACGACTTCGTCCTGCGCGGCGGGCGGACCGAGCTGCTGTCCACCGACATATCCGACTGGACGATCACGTTCGCGCAGACCGGCATCGAGTCGCCGATCGGTGAGCGGCTGCGCCGGGTCCGGCACCACCTGGACGGCGACGAGATGTTCCTCGCCAACTACGCCGACGTGCTCACCGACGCCCCGCTGGACGAGATGATCGAGCGGTTCTCCCAGCGGGACGCCGGCGCGTCGATGATGGTGGTGCCGCCGCAGTCCTCGTTCCACTGCGTGGAGCTCGGCGAGGACAACCTGGTCGGGGGCATCACCGCGGTGAGCGACCTGCCGCTGTGGGAGAACGGCGGCTACTTCGTGCTCCGCCAGGAGGTCTTCGACCACATACCGGAGAACGGCGACCTGGTCGCCGACGGATGCGCGGGCCTGGCCAAGGAGGGCCGCCTGGTGGCGCACCAGCACCGCGGCTTCTGGAAGCCGACCGACACGGTGAAGGAGCGGGCCGCGCTCGACGAGGCCTACGCGCGGGGCGACCGGCCGTGGGCCGTGTGGGAGCGGAACGGGGCCGGGGTGGGCGCGTGATCCAGCTCAAGACCGGGCGTCTGGACCGGATCGTCGCGGTCGGCGCGCACTGCGACGACATCGCCATCGGCGCCGGCGGCACGCTCCTGACGCTGTGCCTCGCGCGGCCGGGCGTCCGCGTCGACGCGCTGGTGCTCTCCGGCGGCGGCACCGAGCGCGAGCAGGAGGAGCGGGCCGCGCTCGCCGCCTTCTGCCCGGGCGCCGACCTGCGGCTCACCGTGCTCAAGCTGCCGGACGGCCGGCTGCCCGCGCACTGGGAGGAGGCCAAGGCCGCGGTCGAGGAGCTGCGCGGGCGGACCGAGCCGGACCTCGTCCTGGCCCCGCGGACCGAGGACGCGCACCAGGACCACCGCGGCCTGGCGCAGCTCGTCCCGACCGCGTTCCGCGACCACCTCGTGCTCGGCTACGAGATCGTCAAGTGGGACGCCGACCTCGGCCGGCCGGTGGCGTACCAGCCGCTGTCACCGGAGACCGCCGAACAGAAGGTGCGGCTGCTGCAGGAGCACTACCCCTCGCAGCGCCACCGGCCCTGGTACGACCGGGAGGCCTTCCTCGGCCTGGCCCGGATCCGGGGCATCGAAAGCCAGACGCGCTACGCCGAGGCGTTCGCCGTCACCAAACTCACTCTCGACCTGGGGGAATGAACCTTGCGCGTACTGCTGACCGGACACCAGGGCTACCTGGGCACCGTGATGGCCCCGGTCCTCACGGCCGCCGGACACGAAGTCGTCGGCCTCGACGCCGGTCTGTTCGCCGACTGCGTCCTCGGCCCGCAGCCCGCGGACCCGCGGGGGCCCCGCGTGGACCTGCGCGATGTCACCGCCGAGCACGTGGCCGGGGTGGACGCCGTGATCCACCTGGCCGCGCTGTCCAACGACCCGCTGGGCTCGCTGGCGCCGGAGCTCACCTACGACATCAACCACCACGCGTCCGTACGCCTCGCCCGGCTGGCCCGCGAGGCCGGCGTGCGGCGCTTCCTGTACGCGTCGACGTGCTCGGTGTACGGCGCCGCGGGCGGCGACGACCTGGTGGCCGAGGACGCGCCGCTGCGCCCGGTGACGCCGTACGCGGAGTCCAAGGTGCGGGTGGAGGACGACCTGCACGAGCTGGCCGACGGCGACTTCAGCCCGGTGTACATGCGCAACGCCACCGCCTTCGGCTACTCGCCGCGGCTGCGCGCCGACATCGTCCTCAACAACCTGGTGGGCCACGCGCTGCTGTCCGGCGAGGTCCTCGTGCTCTCCGACGGCACCCCCTGGCGCCCGCTTGTGCACGCCGTCGACATCGCCCGGGCCTTCACGGCCGCGCTCGACGCGCCCCGGGAGGCGGTGCACGACCGGGCGTTCAACATCGGCAGCGAGGTCAACAACGTCACGGTCGCCGAGATCGCCGGGCAGGTCGCGGAGGCGGTGGAGGGCGCCAAGGTCCGGATCACCGGGGAGAACGGCGCCGACCCCCGGTCCTACCGGGTGGACTTCTCCCGGTTCCGCGAGGCGATCCCCGGCTTCGACTGCGAGTGGACGGTGATGCGGGGCGCGCTCGAACTCGCCGACGCCTACCGGAAGCACGGGCTGACCAGGGAGTCCTTCGAGCAGCGTTTCACCCGCCTCGCCGTGCTGCGCGCGGCGTCCGAGAACGGCACGGTCGACGACACCCTGCGGTGGCGCCGATGACCGCGAACGCCAAGGAGATGTTCGAACTGGTGGAGCGGATGTACCCGCTCTGCCGGAGCATCACCGGCGACGGCGTGCGCGCCACCCTGGACATCGTCGGCGAGTACATCCCGCTCCAGGTGCACGAGGTGCCGACCGGGACGCAGGTCCTCGACTGGACGGTGCCGCAGGAGTGGAACATCCGGGACGCGTACGTCGCCGACGCCACCGGCAGGCGGGTCGTCGACTTCGCCGCGTCCAGCCTGCACGTCCTCGGCTACAGCGTCCCGGTGAAAGCGACCATGCCGCTGTCCGAGCTGCGCGCCCACCTGCACACCCTGCCCGAGCACCCGTCCTGGGTGCCGTACCGCACCAGCTACTACAAGCCGGAGTGGGGCTTCTGCCTGGCCCAGGAGACCCTGGACGCGCTGCCGGAGGGCGACTACGAGGTGTGCGTGGACTCCACGCTCGCCGACGGCCACCTCACCTACGCCGAGCACGTGGTCCCCGGGCAGGTCGAGGACGAGGTGATCGTCTCCTGTCACGTCTGCCACCCGTCGCTGGCCAACGACAACCTGGCCGGCATCGCGGTGGCGACGTTCCTGGCGAGGGAGCTGGCGGAGCGGACGCCGTACTACACGTACCGCTTCCTGTTCGCGCCCGGCACCATCGGGGCGATCACCTGGCTGGCCCGCAACAGGGAGCGGGTGGACCGGGTCAGGCACGGCCTCGTCCTGGCGTGCGCGGGCGACCCGGGTTCGCTGACGTACAAGCGGAGCAGGCGCGGGGACGCGGAGATCGACCGGGTGATGCGGCACGTCCTGGAGGCCTCCGAACGCCCGCACCGGATCAACGAGTTCACTCCGTACGGCTACGACGAGCGGCAGTTCTGCTCCCCCGGGTTCGACCTCGGCGTGGGCTCGCTCACCCGGACCCCGTACGCGGGCTATCCGGAGTACCACACGTCGGCGGACGACCTGGACTTCGTCTCCCCGGAGGCGATGGCGGACACGCTCGCCGTCTGCCGCGAGGCGTTCGCGCTCCTCGACCGCAACCGGCGGTACGTCAACCTCAGTCCGTACGGCGAGCCGCAGCTCGGCCGGCGCGGTCTGTACGACGCGCTCGGCGGGCGCAGCGACACCAGGCAGGCCCAGATGGCGATGCTGTGGGTGCTGAGCCTCTCCGACGGCGAGCACGGTCTGCTCGACGTCGCCGAGCGGTCCGGGCTGCCGTTCGACACCGTCGCCGCCGCGGCCGACGCCCTGCGGGGCGCCGGGCTGATCGGGGCATGACGCCGGTGACCACCGAGGAGGAGAAGACGACGGCACCCGCCGGGTCCGCCCGGCGGGCCGTCGTCGGCCGCCTGTCCTGGGGCCTCGCCGACCAGGCGGCCTCCAGCATGAGCAACTTCGCGGTGGGTATCTATGTGGCGCGCTCGCTCGGAGCGACCGCGTTCGGCGTGTTCAGCCTGGCCTGGGTGACGTACGGCGTGGTGCTCGGCGCCTCCCGCGGTCTTGCCACCGACCCGCTGGTGGTGCGGTTCAGCGCCGTGCCCGAGGCGTCCTGGCGCGCGGCGGTGGCCCGGTCGTCGGGCGCCGCGCTCGGCCTCGGTACCGCCGTCGGCGCGGTGTGCCTGCTCGTCGGGCTCGCGCTCGGCGGCAGTGTGGGCCCGGCGTTCGCCTGCCTGGGCGTCGTCCTGCCGGGGCTGCTGCTGCAGGACGCCTGGCGGTTCGCGTTCTTCGCGGCGGGCGCCGGGAAGAAGGCGTTCCTCAACGACCTCGTGTGGGGCGTCGCGCTCGTCCCCGCCCTGGTCGTGGCGGCGCGCGTGGGCAGCGTCGCCGCGTTCGTGCTCGCCTGGGGCGGGTCAGCGGCGGTCGCCGCGGGCTACGGCTCCCTCCAGTCCGGCATCCGGCCCCGCCTCGCGCAGGCCCGCGGGTGGCTGCGCGAGCAGCGCGACCTCGGCTACCGGTACCTCGTCGAGAACAGCAGCCTCAGCGGCGCGGGCCAGCTGCGGGCGTACGGACTCGGCGCGATCGCCGGCGTCGGCGCCGTGGGTGCGGTCCGGGGCGCGGAGCTCCTGCAAGGCCCGTTCCTCGCCCTGCTCATGGGCCTGTCCCTGGTCACCGTCGCCGAGGCGGCCCGGGTGCTGCGGCGGGCCCCGCACCGGCTCGGCCGGTTCTGTCTGCTGCTCGGCGGCGGGCAGGCCGTCGCCGCGCTGCTCTGGGGCGCGGCGCTGCTCCTCGTACCGGACGGGCTCGGCGAGCTCGTCCTCGGCGACGTCTGGCACTCCGCCGCGGAGCTCATCGTGCCGGCCACGCTCAGCGTCGCGGGCGCCGGCCTCGGCACCGGCGCGGCGGCCGGACTGCGCGCGCTCGGCGCGGCCCGGCGCAGCCTGCGCGCCCAGCTGTTCGCCTCCGTCTGCTACGCCGGCGGCGGGCTCGGCGGCGCGGCCCTGGCCGGCACGGTCGGCTCGGCCTGGGGCGTCGCCGCCGCGACCCTCAGCGGCTCGGCCGTGTGGTGGCTGCAGCTGCGCGCCGGCCGGCGCGAGCACCACGTACACCCGATCCCCGAGGTGAGGACCTCATGACCGCCGCTCCGCGCGAGCGCCACCAGAACCCCGTACCCGAAGTGAGGACCTCATGACCGCCCGACCCAGGCTGAGCATCGGCCTGCCCGTGTACAACGGCGAGGAGTACCTCGCCGAATCGCTCGACGCCCTCCTCGGCCAGACCTACGGGGACTTCGAGCTGGTCATCTCCGACAACGCCTCGACCGACGGGACCCAGGACATCTGCCGCGCGTACGCGGAGAAGGACGCGCGCATCCGGTACATCCGGCTGCCCCGGAACGTCGGCGCCACCCCGAACCACAACCGGGTGTTCGCCGAGTGCCGCACCGAACTGTTCAAGTGGGCCTCGCACGACGACCTGTACGCCCGGGACCTGCTCAAGCGCTGCGTGGAGGCGCTCGACGAGCGCCCTGACGTGATCCTCGCCCATGCCGACCAGGCGGTCGTCGACGAGGACGGCCAGGTGAAGGTCCCGTACGAGTACAAGCTCGCCACCGGCTCCCCGAAGGCGCCGGTGCGTTTCCGCAGCATGCTGTTCGAGCCGGGCGGCGACGACTTCTACGGCGTGATCCGGGCCGATGTGCTGCGCCGGGTGAAGCCGCTCGACAGCTACCACCACGCGGACCGCACGTTCGTCTCCGAGATCGGCCTGCACGGGCCGTTCCACCAGGTGCCGGAGCTGCTGTACTTCCGCCGCGACCACCCCACCCGCGCCGAGCGGGCCAACCCCTCCAAGCGCTCCCGGTGCGTCAACCTGGACCCGCGCCGGGCGGGCCGGCTGCACCCGACGCCGCGGCTGCTCGCCGAGTACGTCTGGGGCTTCGTCTCGGCGATCCAGCGGGCTCCGCTGTCCGCCGCCGACCGGCGCGCCTGCTACCGCCACCTGGCCGAGTGGGCGACCAGCCGGGCCCGGCCGGGCGGCGCGGGCGAGCGGGTCGAGGACCGCGCGCCGGTCGACCCGGCACTGCTCGCCGTCTCGGTCGACGAGCTGGTGGCGGGGCGTGAAGGGCGGCGGCCGTGACGCCCGTACGCGTCGGGGTCTTCGGCCTGCTCGGCTCCGGGAACCTCGGCAACGACGGATCGCTGGAGGCCGTCCTCGGACACCTCCGCGAGCAGCACCCGGAGGCGGTCGTCGACGCCCTGTGCGGCGGGCCCGAGGCGGTGACGGCGCGCTTCGGGATCCCCGCGACGCGACTGCACTGGTACCGCGGGGAGTACCGGACCGCCTCGCGTGCGGGCGCGGTCGCGGGCAAGGGCCTGGGCAAGCTCGTCGACGTCTTCCGCACCGCCGCCTGGGTGCGCAGGCACGACGTGGTGATCGTCCCGGGCATGGGCGTCCTGGAGGCCACACTGCCCCTGCGGCCGTGGGGCTTCCCGTACGCGCTGTTCCTGCTGTGCGCCTCCGGCCGGCTCGTCGGCACCCCGGTCGCGCTGGTCGGTGTCGGCGCCGCGCCGATCCGCAACCGGCCGACCCGGGCCCTGGTGCGCTGGTCGGCACGGCTGGCCGCGTACCGCTCGTACCGCGACGCGCAGTCCCGCGACGCGATGCGGGCGATGGGCGTGGACACGGCGCGCGACGCGGTCCACCCGGACCTGGCGTTCTCCTTGCCGACGCCGGAGCCGAGTGCGGCCCCGGGTCTGGTCTGCGTCGGTGTCATGGCCTTCCACGGGGGCAACGACGACCGGGCCCGGGCCGAGGAGATCCACCGGCGCTACCTCGACGGGACGATCCGCTTCGTCCGCGCGCTGGTCGGGGACGGCAGGCCGGTGCGACTGCTCACGGGGGACGAGGTCGACGAGCCGGTGGTCGCCGCGATCCTCGACGCGGTGGACTCGCCGCTGGTCACGGCTGCCGAGACGACGTCACTGGCCGACCTGATGAAGGAGATGGCGGCCGCGGACAGCGTGGTGGCGATCCGCTACCACAACCTGATCTGCGCGCTGAAGACGGAGACTCCGGTGCTCGCGGTCACGTACGCGGCGAAGAGCGACGCGCTCATGGCCGGGATGGGGCTCGGCGAGTACTGCCACCCGGCGCGCGAGCTGGACGCGGACCGGCTGCTCGAACAGTTCCGGGACCTGGAGAAGCGATCGGCGGAGCTGCGGCGGACCCTCGCCGAACGGAACCGGGCGGCGGGGCGCCAACTGGCCCACCACTTCACCACCTTGACGACGACCCTGTTCCCCGCACACCGGAAGGCCTCATGAAAGCGACCGCAGTCCCCGAGATCGCCGGGGCGTACCTGTTCGAGCCGACGCCGTACGCCGACGAGCGCGGCTTCTTCAGCCGCACCTTCGACGCGGACGTGGTCCGCTCGGTGGGCCTCGACCCGTACGCCTTCGTCCAGGACAGCCTGTCCCGCTCGGTCCGCGGTGTGCTGCGCGGCCTGCACCTGCGCTCGGGCGAGGGCGAGGCGAAGCTGGTGCGCTGCTCGTACGGACGGATCTTCGACGTCGTCGTGGACCTGCGGCCGGACTCCCCCACGTACCGCAACGTCGCCACCTTCCGCCTCTCCGACGAGACGCAGACGACCCTGTACATCCCGGCGGGGTGCGCGCACGGCTTCCAGGCACTGACGGAGACCGCCGACACCTCGTACCGGATCGACCGCCCGCACGACCCCGCCGAGGACGTGACGATCGCCTTCGACGACCCGGAACTCGCCATCCCCTGGCCGCTGCCGGTCACGTCGATGTCCCAGCGGGACCGGGAGGCACCGAGCCTCGCCGAGGTCCTGAAGCACCAAGAGAAGTGAGGTCGGCGTGAACACCGAAGAGTTCGAACTCCCCAGGTCGCGGGAGGCGAACGAGCGCCTGCACACCCTGATCCCCGGAGGCGCGCACACCTACGCCAAGGGCGACGACCAGTACCCCGAGCACCTGGCCCCGGTCATCAGCCACGGCCGGGGCGCCCATGTGTGGGACGTCGACGGCAACCGCTACATCGAGTACGGCTCCGGCCTGCGGTCGGTCAGCCTCGGCCACGCCCATCCGCGCGTGGTCGAGGCGGTGCGGCGGGAGCTCGACCGCGGCAGCAACTTCGTCCGCCCGTCGATCCTGGAGGTCGAGGCGGCGGAACGCTTCCTGGCCACCGTGCCGACCGCGGAGATGGTGAAGTTCGCGAAGAACGGCTCGGACGCCACGACCGCGGCGGTGCGCCTGGCCCGCGCGGTCACGGGACGCGCGCGGGTGGCGCTCTGCGCGGACCACCCGTTCTTCTCGGTGGACGACTGGTTCATCGGCACGACACCGATGTCGGCGGGAATCCCGGCCACGGACCTGACGGTGACGTTCCCGTACGGAGACCTGAAGGCCACGGAAGACCTGCTCACTCGGTACGCGGGCGAGATCGCCTGCCTGATCCTGGAACCGGCCACCCAGACGGAGCCGCCGCAGGGCTACCTGGCGGGCCTCAGGGAACTGGCGGACCGGCACGGCTGCGTCCTGGTCTTCGACGAGATGATCACCGGCTTCCGCTGGTCCGAGGCGGGCGGGCAGGGCCTGTACGGCGTGGTCCCCGACCTCTCCACGTTCGGCAAGGCGCTGGGCAACGGCTTCGCGGTCTCGGCTCTGGCGGGCCGGCGCGAGCTCATGGAGAGGGGCGGCCTGCGCTCCGCCGACGACCGCGTGTTCCTCCTGTCCACCACGCACGGCGCGGAGACGCACTCCCTGGCGGCGGCCATGGCGGTCCAGGCCACGTACACGGAGGAGGGCATCACGGCCCGGCTGCACGCCCTGGGCGAGCGCCTGGCGGCCGGAGTCCGCGAAGCGGCGACGGCGATGGGCGTGGCCGACCACGTCGTCGTACGGGGCAGGGCGAGCAACCTGGTCTTCGCCACCCTCGACGCGAACGGGCGGCCGTCGCAGGAGTACCGCACGCTGTTCCTGCGCCGGCTCCTCGCGGGCGGGGTACTGGCCCCGTCGTTCGTGGTGAGCAGCGCACTGACCGAGGAGGACATCGACCGCACGGTCGAGGTGGTGTCCGAGGCGTGCGCGGTGTACCGAAAGGCCCTGGACGCCGGGGATCCCACGCCCTGGCTGGCGGGCAGACCGGTGAAGCCGGTGTTCCGCAGCCGGGCTTGATGTCACCGCATTGCCGGGCTTGATGTCACCGCACTGCCGGGCTTGATGTCACCGCACTGCCGGGCTTGATGTCACCGCACCGCCCGGCTTGATGTCACCGCACCGCCCGGCTTGATGTCACCGCACCGCCCGGCTTGATGTCACCGCACCGCCCGGCTTGATGTCACCGCCGAGCGTCAGCCACCCGATCGACGCCCCAGGCGACCGCCGGTACCACCGCCATGGCGGTGCACCAGCCGCCGATGACGTCGGTCGGGTAGTGCGCACCGAGCACGATCTGCGCCCAGCCCATGACGGCGGCGGCGGCGAGCGGCGAGACGAGCACGAGTGACACCCCCACCGTCCTGCCGACCCGGAGCCCCCCGGCGGCGAGCAACGCCACCACCAGGGCGAACGAGGTGAAGAAGGCGGTGTGCCCACTCGGGAACGACAGATTGTCACCGTGAATGGTGCGCCCCACAAGGGACTTGAGGACCTTGGCCGCCCCCACGGCCACCCCGACCCCGAGCACGACGAACGCCGCGGCACGCGGACGCCGCACGAGCAGGCAACCCAGCACGGTGACCCCGACGAGCAGGGGCGCGCCGACGGGCTCTCCCAGGAAGTCCATGGCCTGAGCGACGTCCAGCCACGGCGGCGCCGCCCCGTTGACCACGGCCCACACCCGCAGGTCCACCACACTGGCCGCACTGTCCCCGGCGAAGAGAACCCCGAGCGCTGACAGAACCAGCGCACCGAACCCGGCGATCCCCCCGAGCCACGAACGCAGCACCACAGGCAACACGACACCCCGCACCCGCGACGCACCTCCCCCTACGACGAAGCGACACCCCGGGCGGACACGACCGGGATCGCAGGAACGCGCGGGCCTGACAAGGCACTTACCGCCCTGCACTCACACCCTAGACGGCGCCCTGGGCGATTCCCTGATAGACAGGGGCGGGAGCACCACACGACAGGCGAGGCCACACGAGCATGAGTGATCCGGTCGTCGACGCGGGGACGCGGATGCGGCTCGGACCGGGGGACATGGCGTTGCCGGCGACCGGCGCCGGGCACCGGCTGAGGGCGGTCGAGGGGGACGCCTCCTGGATGAGCGGCCGCTTCCTCGTCGAGGAGCACGCCGCCTCGCCGCTGCTCGCGTCGCTGCCCCGGGTCATCGCGCTGCGCGGCTCCGACCCCGGCCTGGAGTGGCTGCCGCTCAGCGCCGGGCTGCTCGCGGCCGAGATCGCCGACCCGACCGCCGGATCGCGGGCGATGGCGTCCAGGCTCCTGGACCTGCTGTTCATCAAGGCGCTGCGGGCCTGGTCCGACGCCGACGGGGCCGGCGGCAGCCCGGGGTGGCTGACCGCGGCGCTCGACCGGTCGCTCGGGCCCGCCCTGTGGGCCATCCACCGCCACCCCGAGCAGCCCTGGACCGTGGAGGAGCCGGCCGGCCTCGCCTCGCTGTCCCGGGCCGCGTTCGCGGCGCGCTTCACGCGACTGGCCGGGGACCCGCCCGCCCGCTACCTGGCGCGGCTGTGCCTGGCCCGCGCGGCCGAGCGGCTCGCGACCACCACCGAGCCGGTGGGAGCGGTCGGCAAGGCCCTGGGGTACGCATCGGAGGCGGCGTTCTCCAGGGCGTTCGCCCGCGAGTACGGCAGGGCCCCACGGGCTTGGCGGGCCGCCCGGAACGGATAGCGCCCACTTCGGCCGAAAGGCCCGTCCGAGCGTTTGGGCAAAGAAGGAAAGCGAGTCGATCATTCCGCTCCATTCGTCCGCCGAATAGCGTTTCCGCATCGGCGGAGGGCCGATACGGAGGAACAGGGTGAGCATCATGGAACGCGAAGCGGCCGCCACGAACACCGTCGTCCTCATCCACGGCCTCTGGATGACACCGCTGTCGTGGGAGCACTGGGTCACCCGCTACGAACAGCGCGGGCTCAAGGTGCTCACCCCCGGCTACCCGGGCATCGAGCCGGGCACCGAGGGCGTCGCGGCACTCCGCACGGATCCGTCCCCGCTGGCGGGCCTCGGCGTGACCGAGGTCTTCGACCACCTCAAGCAGGTCATCGGCGCGCTCGACACGAAGCCGATCATCATGGGTCACTCGTTCGGCGGAGCGTTCGTCCAGCTTCTCCTCGACGCCGGTTACGGCTCGGCCGGCGTGTCCATCGACGGCGCGGCCGTGAAGGGCGTGAAGGCGCTGCCGTTCAGCGAGATCAAGGCCACCTTCCCGGTCCTGCACAACCCGGCCAACAAGAGCCGGGCGGTGCCGATCACCGAGAAGGACTTCCACTACGCCTTCACGAACAACCTCACCGAGGAGGAGTCGAAGGCCGTCTACGACCGCTACTCCGTCCCCGTCTCCGGCCGCATCCTCTTCCAGGGCGGATTCGCGAACTTCACCCCGCACGCGACGACGACCGTCGACTTCGCCAACGACGACCGCGCGCCCCTGCTGTTCATCTCGGGCGGCAACGACCACATCCTTCCGCCCGCCGTGCAGCACGAGAACTACGAGAAGAACGCCAAGCGCTCGAAGGCGGTCACCGCGTACAGGCTCTTCGACGGCCGCAGCCACTACACCTGCGGCGAGCCCGGCTGGGAAGCCGTCGCCGACCTCGCCCTCGACTGGGCCCTCGCCCCCACCCCCGGCGACCTCGGCCAGAACTGACCGGCACCGCACACGAGGCACGGATCAACGGGCCGTGAGCCGTGCGGGCCGTCAGTCGACCGCGACCGTGTTCTGGGCGGCGCCGACGCGCCAGGAGCCGTCCTCCTCGACCGGCCGGTACGAGCCCGACACCAGCTCGGCGACCGCGTCCGGTCGGCTCGGTCGCCAGCCGAGGGCGGTACGGGCTGCGGCGCCACTGACGCTCTGGTCGAGGGCGAGCGCGTCCGCGAAGAGCGGGCCGAAGACCTCGGCCGCCTGCTCCACCGGCACCGCGTGCGGGGCGGCGAGCACGCCGACCGCGCGGCCGGCGGCCCGGGCGAGGTCACGGACCGGGACGGCCGACTCGCCGACACCGTGCCAGACGGTCCCGGCCCCCGCCCGCTCGACGGCGGCCACGAACAGCTCGGCCAGGTCGTCCACGTGGACGGTCGGCCAGCGGACGCCCTCCTCTCCGTAGTACTCGGGCACCCCCTGCCGGCGGGCCCGGTCGACCAGGATGGCGGGGATGCCGCCGCCGCGGCCGTACACGATGCCGGGCCGGACGACGACCGCACGCACGCCCTCGGCGGCCTCGGCCAGCACCCGCCGCTCGATCCGGGGGCGGTAGCCGACGATGCCGATCGGGTCGGCCGGGGTGTCCTCGCCCACCTCCTGGGCCTCGCCCGTGGCGCCGAGAACCCAGACACCACTGGTGTAGACGAAGGGGCGGCCGGTACCGCGTAGCGGAGTGGCGAGTGCCTCGATGACGGCGGTGTCGACGTCGGCGTCGCCGCTCGGCGGTGACGACGTCGGCGTCGCCGCTCGGCGGTGCCAGGTGGATCACCGCCTCGATCTCGGGTGTCACCGCACCGGCCAGCGAGGCCGGGTCCGCGGTGTCGCCGACCAGCTGGGCATGCCAGCCCCGGCCGGGCTGCGGCTCGGCGCTGCGGGTGAGCGCGACGACCTGGTGGCCGGCGGCGGCGAGGTGGTCGGTGACGGCGGAGCCGATGTAGCCGGTGGCACCGGTGAGCAGAACCTTCATGGCATCCCCTTCGTGAGCAACGAGACGTGCCGCCTCGTCCGATGGTGTGGTGACGTGCCGCGCATCCGCGCAGGGTGTCGTCTCAGAGGTTGATCATGTGTCCGGCGATACCGTGGATCGCTTCCTTCACGGCCTCGCCCAGGGTCGGGTGCGCGTGGACGTTCCGGGCGACCTCGTGGACCGTGAGGTCCCACTGCTGGGCCAGGGTCAGCTCGGGCAGCAGCTCGGTGACGTCGGGGCCGATCAGGTGGGCGCCGATGATCTCGCCGTACTTCGCGTCGGCGACGATCTTCACGAAGCCGGTCGAGTCGCCCAGGCCGTGCGCCTTGCCGTTCGCCATGAACGGGAACTTGGCGACCTTGACGTCGTAGCCCTTCTCCCGCGCCTGCGCCTCCGTGTAGCCGAAGCTCGCGATCTGCGGCTGGCAGTAGGTCGCCCGCGGGATCATCGGGTAGTCGAGCTCCATCGTCTCGGCGTCCGCGATGGTCTCGGCGGCGATGACGCCCATGGCCTCGGCGGTGTGCGCGAGCATCAGCTTCGCCGTGACGTCACCGATGGCGTAGATGTGCGGCACGGAGGTGCGGCAGCGCCCGTCGACGTCGATCGCGCCGCGCTCGGTCAGGGCGACACCGGTGTTCTCCAGGCCGTAGTTCGAGACGTTCGGCGCGAAGCCGATGGCCTGCAG